>JAWOGT010000110.1:0-4028 GCA_046496585.1 Halopseudomonas sp. | reverse complement strand
GCTTCGTACCCGGCTGGGGCCTGCACCCCGCCCTCGGCGCCCAGGCGCCGGTGCAGCTGCTGCTGCGCCATAGCGCCCATGCGGCCGACTATCTCGTCACCCTGCATGAATGGCGTCCCGACGGCGAAGCCTATCCGGGCATGCCCGAAAACCTGGCCGACGCCAGCCGACGACGCGCAGAGCGGATCACCCTGGAAATCCTGCCCCGCGACCCGGACCTGGCTCCACGGTCTGCACCGGCACACGGACTCAGTCCCTTCTGTCTGGATCTGCGCGCCTTGTCCTGTTAAGGAAAAGGGGAAAAGGTGTTGGGGCTGCGCACTGACTCAGTATTGTTGAAGGGGTCGCCTGAAATTCGGCATGCCGTCATCGAATTGCAGCTTGAGTGGCCAATACTGCTTGTGAAAACGGTATGGGACGGGCTGAACACGACCCGTTGCGGTCATTGACCTCGGGCATTGCACAGACCACTTTCGCACCTCAACGCAGCCATTGGGAATCCGTGGTTTGTTCCCCCTTCGTTCCCTAAGCCATAAAAAGCCTGAGGTAAGATGGCCGCATGGGAAATCTCACCGAAGCGCTGGACCAGGCTGTCATGGCCACGCTGGAACTGTTGCTGACGCATTTGCCGCACCTGCTGGGTGCGCTGGCGCTGCTACTGGTCGGCTGGCTGCTCGCACGGCTGCTGCGATTGACCACCCGGCGCGGCGCGGTGTTGCTGGATTCGCTGATCGCGCGCAGCACCGGCCAGGCGCGCTGGCGTATCGGCCGCTCGGCCGCGATACTCGGTGCCGTTGTCTACTGGGTGGTGCTGCTGCTGTTTGTGACTGCAGCCACGCAAATGTTGGGCTTGCAAACCTTTACCGACTGGCTGAAGCAACTGGTCGATTACCTGCCCACCCTGGCCGCCGGTTTGCTGATCGTGGCTGCCGGCTATGTGTTGTCGGGCTTTGTGGCCGAAATCGTGCGGGCCACCGCCACTGGGCTGGCCGCGCCGCAACGCGACGCGCTAGCGCGTATGGCGCAAGGCGCGACGCTAGTCATGGCCTTGCTGGTAGGTGCCGACCAGATCGGCCTCAAGGTCACCTGGCTTGCCATTTTCGCCACCGTACTCGCGGCCTCGCTGATCGGTGGCGTGACCATCGCCGTCAGCCTGGGCGCGCGCAGCTACGTATCCAACCTGATCGGTGCGCATTACCTGCGCCAGGCATTTCGTCTGGGCCAGCATGTCCGCGTGTCCGGCCACCAAGGCCATATCGTCGACATCACCGCCACCTCGCTGGTGCTGGAAACCGATTCCGGCCGCGTCGCGCTGCCCGGACGGGTCTATCACGACGAGGCGATCGTGCTCATTACGCGCCACGACAGCAACTGAGTCGGCAAGCCATGGCCAAGGACCGCGACCACACACTCAGCCTGGCCTTCATGCGCGGGCACCCGACGCAGGCCGCGCAGGTGCTCGAGTCGCTGCCGGCCAGCGAAGCCGCCGCATTGTTTGACCATACGCCTGCGCGGCTCGGTGCTACCGTGCTGGCAGCCATGCTGCCGCACCGGGCAGCGGGTTGCATCACCGCGCTTGTCGATGCGCGTGCGCTCGAACTGCTGGCGCCGATGGGCACGCAGCCGACGGTCGCGGTGCTGCGTCACCTGCCCGAATCCCGGCGCAGGTTGCTGATCGCCGGCTTGCCCACCGCCACTGCGCTCGCCTCAACCCTGCTGCTGGGCTATGCAGAAGACACGCTGGGTGCCTGGGCCGACCCAGACATCGCCATGCTGCCGGCCGACACGCGCGCCGTCGACGCACTTCAACGCTTAAAACAAACGCCCGCACACCCGCTGGTTTTCGTCGCTGACCACGAACGACGGCTAGTCGGCCTGGTCGGCCTGGGCGCTTTGCTGCAAGCGCCGGATGGCGCCACGCTGGCGACACTGATGCAGCGCCCGATTCATGTGCTGACCGCGCATGCACCCCTGTCCGCCACGCCGGTCCATCCCGGCTGGGAAAGCAGTTCCCTGCTGCCAGTGGTCGAACCCGGTGACCGCCTAGTAGGGGTGATGACGCGCGATGCGCTGACACGTGCGCTGCGCCGCACCGCACCGCCGCCGGCCAACCTCTCCAGCGAGACCACGCTGCCGATACTGTTTGCGAGCGGTTACTGGCAGGCGCTGTCGGGCCTGCTCGAAGGCGGCCTGGCGTTGTTGCCCAAAGTGCCCGCGCTTAGCGAAAAGCCAGCCCTGACGGAGGCACAGCATGAACGCTGAATCGCTCGCCCCCCAACTGGCACCCGCCGAAGCGGCGCTGACGCATCGATTTCTGCTCGACTATCCGCACGAGGCAGCGCGCCTGTTCGAGGCCATGCCCGCGCCTGACGCCGCCGCCCTGATTGCCGCGCAACCGGCTCATGCCGCCATGCGCGCCTGGGAATCGCTGACGCCCGATGTCGCGCTAGACGTGCTGGAGCAGTTGCCCGAAGCGCAGGCACAGCATCTGCTGGCCGAGGCCGATCCGCTGGCCAGCGTCGCAGTGCTGACGCAACTGGATCCGCCACAACGTGAAATCTGGCTGCAGCGTTTGAATACCGAAGTTGCGCACGAATTACGCAATCTGCTTGCCTACCCCGAAGACAGCGCCGGCCGCATGATGGACCCGCGCGTCAGCCCTCTGCGCACCGGCATGACCGTGGCCGAAGCGATCGAGCGCTTGCGCCATATCCGCCGCAGTGGCCTGCGTGAACTGTTCGTGATCGATGACGAGGGCCGGCTTGCTGGTTGCGTCGAAGTGCAGGACCTGGCACTGGCCGCGCGCGAGTTGCCGCTGGCCGACATCACGCGCGGCATCGTCGCCTACGTGCGCGATCTCGACCCGCGCGAAGACGTGGTCGAAACCCTCATGACCCAGCCGATCAGCACTTTGCCGGTGGTCAACATCAGCGGCCGTTTCATCGGCGTCATCCGGCAAGCCGAACTGATGGCCGCGGTGGAAGAAGAAACCAGCGTCGACATGCAGACCATGGTCGGCGCCAGCGCCGACGAGCGCGCGCTGTCATCACCGATTTTCGCCGTGAAGAAGCGCCTGCCCTGGCTACAGATCAACCTGCTGACGGCTTTTCTGGCCGCCGCCGTGGTCGGCCTGTTCGAAAGCACCATCGCGCAGTTCACCGCGCTAGCCGTGCTGTTGCCAGTGGTGGCCGGCCAGTCCGGCAACGCCGGCGCACAAGCCCTGGCCATCACCATGCGCGGGCTGGTGCTGCGTGAAATCAGCCTGCGCCACTGGCCCGCCGTGGTCGGCAAGGAAGCGATCACCGGCCTCATCAACGGCGTCGCCGTCGCCGCCACCACTGGGCTGGCCGTGTATATCTGGAGCCGCTCGCTGGCGCTGGTAGGAGTGATCATGCTGGCGATGGTCATTTCGATGCTGGTTGCTGGCCTGGCCGGCGCGCTGGTGCCGATTCTGCTGCGGCGCTTTGGCCAGGATCCAGCCACCGCCTCGTCGATCATTCTGACCACGGTCACCGACGTCGTCGGTTTCTTCTCCTTCCTCGGGATCGCCGCACTGTTTGCGCCGCTGCTCGCACAAGGCGGCATCTGAAGATGGCTGAGTTGGCCAGAAGTGGAAGTTCAAGTTGAGGTGTCAGACCGTCTTTTGTTCGGCCTGAACGGTCATTGGCTCTAGGCGACTCACGCGGCAGGTATGAATCCGCTACCGGCCATTGACCCGTAACGCAGGCCGAGCGGCAGCTTTTCTTATGGACGAATTCACACTTCCGACCCATTGCTGCCGGTCGATCCGTCAGAGGTTCAAAGGCAGGTATCCAAGTGGAGCAGTCGCTCGGCACGTCCCGTCACGGACAGCACGTCGGCCGAAGTGGTCTTTGCCCTACATGAAACATTGGTCCGCTATGGGCTTCTGACCGGTCGATCGCGAATCAGCAACGCTGACAGAATAACCCCGCTGATGGGTCATGCTCACTCTCCTTGGTTTGTGCTGCCTGACTACTGGGTGCGTCAGTCAGCGTCCACCAGCAACA
>JAWOGT010000089.1:0-20862 GCA_046496585.1 Halopseudomonas sp. | reverse complement strand
TTGCGTGCCAGTTCCCAGGCTGAAGGGATCTTCGACAAGACTCTCTTGCTGCCTTCGCGCATATGCGAATAGGTACGACTGGAGAAGATTTTCGCCAGATAATTGGACATACCGCCGACATTGCGCGAAATCGACATGTCATTGTCATTCAGCACCACTAACATATCGGCTTCGACATCCGAGGCATGGTTGAGTGCTTCAAAGGCCATGCCGGCGGTTAGTGCGCCATCGCCGATGACCGCCACGGTGCGTCTGTCCAGGCCCTGCAGGCGCGCGGCGATGGCCATGCCGAGGGCGGCGCTGATCGAGGTGCTTGAGTGGCCGACGCCAAAGGTGTCATAGGGGCTTTCAGTACGCCGCGGGAAGGCGGCCAAGCCGCCCTTTTGGCGCAAAGTGCTCATTTGTTCGCGGCGGCCGGTAAGGATCTTGTGCGGGTAGGCCTGATGGCCCACATCCCAGACAATGCGGTCCGCCGGCGTCTGATAGATGTAATGCAAGGCCACCGTCAGCTCGATCACGCCCAGCCCGGCGCCGAAATGCCCACCGGTCTGGCTGACCGTCCACAACAGATAGGCGCGCAGCTCGTTAGCCAGTTCAGGCAGGCGCTGCTCATCCAGCTCACGCAGGCGGGCAGTGTTGTTCAGGCTGTCCAGCAGCGGTGTGCTGGGCCGCTCGCGGGGTATGTCGTGGAAGGTGCTTGGCATCAAACAGGCTCTGGGTGGCGTACGGCAAGACAAGATTAAAACGGCAGTTTAACCGATGCGGACACTTAGCCCAACTGGCGTGTCCGGCTTAGAAATGTCTTTGTACGATAAAGTCGGCCAGCTGCCGCAGTCTCAGTGCCTTGTTGCCAAAGGGCTCGAGCGCTTCAATAGCCTGGTTGCGCAGCGAGTCAGCGAGGACGCGCGCGTCGTCAAGGCCCAGCAGGGCGGGGTAGGTGGGTTTATTGCGGGCAGCGTCAGCACCCTGCTGCTTGCCCAGGATGCTGGTGTCACTTTCAATATCGATAATGTCGTCCTGCACCTGAAACGCCAGGCCAATACAGTGCGCGTAGCGAGCCAGCGCCTGCAGTTGGCTTTCGCCCACCTGCTCGCTGGACAATGCGCCGAGCTGGACGCTGGCGCGGATGAGTGCTCCGGTTTTGTGCTGGTGCATATGCTCCAGCGTGGCCAGATCCAGTTTTTCCCCGACCGCGTCGAGATCGATCGCTTGCCCGCCGACCATGCCTGTAGGCCCTGCCGCGCAAGCCAGCAGGTCGATCATGCGCAGGCGAGTGTCCGGCTTCAGGCCCTGCGCCTGGGCCAGCCACTGGAAAGCCAGTGCCTGCAAGGCATCACCGGCCAGGATCGCCGTGGCCTCGTCGTAGGCAATATGACAGGTGGGCCGCCCGCGTCGCAGGTCGTCGTCATCCATCGCTGGCAAATCATCATGAATCAGTGAGTAGGCATGGATGGCCTCGACCGCGGCTGCCGCGGCATCTGCCTGCTCGACCTTGCCGCCCAGCGCTTCACAGCAGGCATAGGCCAGGATCGGGCGAATGCGCTTGCCGCCATGGGTGACGCTGTAACGTAGCGCCGAAAAGAGTTTCTCTAGCCTGGGTTCGCTGGTTTGCAGCTGCCGATCCAGATGGGCGTTAATCCGTTGCTGGCAGGCCTCCAGGTAGTCAACGAAGTCGGTCATTCAGCCGGTCCAGCAAAAGGCTCGGTGGTCAGGTTGCCGTGCTGCTCTACCAACAACTGCACTTTCTGTTCTGCCTGGCTCAGCGCCTGCTGGCAGTCACGTGTCAGCGCGACGCCTTGCTCGAAGGCGGTCAGGGAGTCCTCAAGGCTGAGCTCGCCACTTTCCAGACGCTCGACCAGCTTTTGCAGGTCGCCCAGCGACTGTTCAAAATCCACGGCGATTTTTTTCTTGGCCATGCAGGTACCTCGGTTATCTGGCGAATCGGCAACCGGCTGAACATTACCCAAGGGGGCAGGAGCGGTCAATCAGCGGTAGACCTCATAGAAATAAAACACCGTCAGGCTCCAGCCAATCAGGATCACTAACGCCCGCAGCCAGCGGTCCGGCAAACGCCGCGCAAACAGGCCGCCACAATAGCCACCGGCGACGGTGCCCGGCAGCATGATCAGCAGCGCCGGCCAATGCACGACGCCAGCCAGAATGAAGGTCAGCGCAGCGACACTGTAGATCATCGACGACAACAGGCTTTTGATCGCATTGATCTCCAGCACCTGGGTACGCCCGGAAATTGCCAGACTGGCGATCATCATAATCCCCATGCCGGCCCCGAAGAAACCGCCATACAGCGATACCAGTGTCTGACACACAAACCCCGTGGGCCCCAGTCGCGGCGAGTGGGGCCGCGCTGGCCCGAATGTGGCGGCGAGTCTTGCCAATGACCTGCTGAAGGTGAACAGCAGGGTAGCCAGCAGCAATAACCAGGGAATCAATTGATAGAAGGCTTGATCGCTGGTCAGTAACAGCAGCACCCCGCCCATCAGCCCGCCGACCGTTGCAGCAATGACCAATGGTAGCAGATAGGCCCGCATAGGCAGGCGTCGCAACTCGCGGCGCAGCACCCAGGCGGCCGACAGGCTGGCCGGCCAGAGCGCGACGGCATTGGTGGCATTGGCGCTGACCGGAGGAACGCCGGCCAGGAGCAGCGCAGGAAAGGAAAAGAAGGTGCCGCCGCCGGCCAGCGCATTCATGGCCCCGGCGGCAAAGCCGCCCAGCAGCATCAGGGTGAGGTGCCAGAGATCCAAGTGAAGCAATCCGAATATCCGAGAGTGGCGCCAGTATGCCTGCCGCTGACGACCGAGGCGAAGGATACCTTTAGGTAAGGCTACAGCCTTGTTCGGCCTTGCCGCTTAGGCGGAACAGGATTTCCAGTGATGTTGCACTCGGTTTTGCTGACGGCCCCCTGGCCATCACCGTCGAGGCAATGCGACCTTGTTATTGGATTTGCGCAGTGCTAAATTCGCATTTAATCAATCAATCAATCGTCCGTCACATAGACTTATTATGAATTCAACGCTGTTTCGCTCATACCTGCTCTGGCTGATGATCCTGATCATCCCGGCCCAGGCTGTGGCGGGTGGTGTTTCTGCTGCCTGCGGTGTAGCCGGAGCGGCGGTGCAGCAGAGTGATATCGGCAATCAGCATGCTGGTCACCACGGCATAGTGTCAGAGGCTGGCACAGACAATGCCGGGATGCAGCATGTCGGTTGCGTCCTGTGTGCCAGTAGCTGCCACGGCGTCAGTGCGCTGACCAGTGCCAACGTAACTCTGTTGCCGACTCCGTTGTCCATAGTGGGCTATGCGGGCGAGTACCGATATTTTGCCGGGCAAACCCCCGAACCCTTGAAACGCCCCCCTCGTACCGTCCTCCTCTGACACTGTCACGGCTCCCGTGGAGCTGAACCTATCCTGATTGGCTGACGCCGATCTGATTGCAGAGGTGGTCATGTTTTCCCCAAGCTATTGTATTGGCGGCGTGCTTGCCGTCCTGGTGTGGCATAGCCACGCGCAGGCTACCCAGCCTGATCCCTCGGCCGCAGGCGCTGTAGCGCCGCTGGTGTACGAGTCCTCATTAGAAAACTATCGGCGTTTTGCCCCCCAAGCTCCCGGTAACTGGCGTGAAGCCAATGACACCGTCGGCCGCATTGGTGGCTGGCAGGCCTACGCCGCAGAAGTGTGGGAGGCCAGCCAGTCGCAGGATGGCGCTGCCGAAACTGACAATGCCGCCAATGCCGACGATGCTAACCCGCATCAACATCACTAGGGGGTGGTCATGAACAGAACATTCAGCACTCCGGTGCGGCTGGTTGCGATCGGCATGCTGCTGCTGAGCGTGGCGGGTTGCGCCAGCCTCGCCCCCGAGACCAGCATCGAGCAGGTACAGCAACACAGCGCCGAGTTGACCGGGCAGGAAACGTTGCACTGGGGCCAGGAGCAAGAACAGGCGCCGGCGGTGCGCGCGCGCATTGCCGAGCTATTGGCAGAGCCGCTGACGCTGGAAAATGCGGTAGAAATCGCGCTGATGAATAATCCCGGTCTGCAGGCACGCTTGTTTGATCTTGGCATCGCCGATGCCGAGCGGGTGCAGTCCAGCCGCCTGCCGAATCCGGGTTTTTCCATCGGGCGCATGACGCGTGGTTCCGAGGTGGAGTGGGAGCGAGGCCTGCATCTGAATCTGGGTAATTTGATTGCGTTGCCGTTAACGCGGCGCATTGGCGAGGGGCAGAATGCCCAGGTGCAGCGTGAAGTCAGCCTGTCGGTCATGCGCTTGGCGACCGATACCCGCCTGGCCTGGTATCGCGCCGTGGCGGCAAAGCAGAGCCTGGTCTACAGCCAGCAAGTGCTGCAGGCGGCCGATGCCGGTGCGGAGATGGCCCAGCGCTTGGCTGCGGTGGGTAACTACAGTGCTTTGCAGCAGGCTCGCGAGCAAAGCTTCTATGCCGAGGCTGCCCTCGCTCACCTGCAGGCCAAAAGGGAGCAGTCGGCCAGCCACGAGCGGCTGATCCGTCTGCTCGGCTTATGGGCCGAGCAGACGGATTTCAGCCTGCCAGAGCGGTTGCCGGATCTGCCAGAGCATCCGCTGGACCAGCCGGATATCGAGCAGCAGGCGATGACCAGCCGGCTGGATGTGCAGGCGGCGCAGCAGGGTGCCAAGCGCCTGGCAACCAATCTGAAGTTGGGCAAGGCCACCCGCTTTATTAACGTGCTGGAACTGGGTGTCAGCCATAACAGCTCCAATGAGGACCCGGTGCAGCGCGGCTATGAGATTAGCGTCGAGCTGCCGTTGTTCGACTGGAGTGGTGCGCGCATGGCCGGCAATCAGGCGCGCTATATGCAGCAGGTGCAGCGCACGGCCGAAGTGGCGATCAACGCGCGCTCTCAGGTGCGCGAAGGCTATCAGGCCTACCGCAGCGCCTGGGATGTGGCTGCCCATTACCGTGATGAAATAGTGCCGCTGCGCAAGCGCATCAGTGAGGAAAACATGCTGCTCTACAACGGCATGTTTATCGGTGTGTTCGATCTGCTGGCCGATGCCCGTGAGCAGATCGCCACTGTTAACCGCTACCTGCAGGCTCAGGCTGATTTCTGGGTCGCCCAGTCGGAGCTCGACCTGGTGCGCTACGGGCCGGTACAGCCGAGCCAGGCCAGTAGTGCTTCGATCACCACCGCTTCCCCTGCCGGAGGGCATTGAACATGGTTTCACGACGTGATTTTTTTATGGGTGCCAGCGCCATCACTGCCGCTGTTGCCGCCTCTTCGGTTAGCCGGGTGGCCATGGCCAGCCTGCCGGAGCCGGTTATTCAGGGCAGCCCGGACACCATGGCTCCGCTGGAGCCGAATACCGGCAGACCCTACAAACCGGTAGTCACGCTGAACGGCTGGACTTTGCCCTGGCGCATGAATAACGGCGTCAAGGAGTTTCATCTGGTGGCAGAGCCGGTGGTGCGGGAAATGGCCCCAGGCTTCAATGCCCACCTGTGGGGTTACAACGGTCAATCGCCGGGCCCCACCATCGAGGTGGTCGAGGGCGACCGGGTGCGCATTTTTGTTACTAACAAGCTGCCGGAGCACACCAGTATTCACTGGCATGGGCAGCGGCTGCCGAATGGCATGGACGGCGTGGCTGGTCTCAACCAGCCCGCGATCCCGGCGGGCAAGACCTACGTTTATGAATTCGAGGCCAAGCGCCCCGGCACCTTCATGTATCACCCGCATGCCGATGAAATGGTGCAAATGGCCATGGGCATGATGGGGTTCTGGGTTACCCATCCGCGTGCAACGCATCCGCACATCGACGAGGTAGACCGCGACTACTGTTTTCTACTCAACGCCTATAACGTCGAACCGGGCAGTTACACCCCGAAAATCATGGAGATGTTGGATTTTAATATCTGGACGTTCAATAGCCGGATTTTTCCCGGGATTGACCCCTTGGTCGCGCGCAAGGATGACAAGGTGCGGATTCGGGTTGGCAACCTGACCATGACCAACCACCCGATTCACTTGCACGGGCATGAGTTCGAGGTCACCGGTACCGATGGCGGACCGGTACCGCGCGGCGCGCGCTGGCCTGAGGTGACCACCGATGTGGCGGTTGGCCAGATGCGGCAGATCGAGTTCATTGCCAGCGATCTGGGCGACTGGGCATTTCATTGCCACAAGAGCCACCACACCATGAACGCCATGGGCCATGACGTGCCGACCATGGTCGGCGTTGATCACCGCAAGGTCGTTACGCAGATCAACAATCTGATCCCCGAGTACATGGTGATGGGTGAGCGCGGCATGGCCGATATGACAGAAATGCAAATGCCGTTGCCAGACAACACCGTGCCGATGATGACCGGTGACGGCCCCTTCGGCTCGGTGGAAATGGGTGGCATGTTTACCATGCTCAAGGTGCGCGCAGACCAGCCTGCTGGTGATTACAGCGATCCGGGCTGGTACCGGCAGCCGCCAGGCACGCAGTCCTTCGAGTGGACTGGAGCGCTGGCAGAGCCGGCCCGCTTCAAATCCGAGTCAACCCCGGGCAACCCCGGGGTTGAAGTACAAGTACGCAAACCGACCGGGCATGCCGGGCATTGAATCTGAACGCGGAGATAGACCGATGAGCAAGTTACTACTGACAACGGCTATGGCGCTGGCGCTGGGCATTACCTCGCTCGGCGCCGTGGCTCATGGTGATGCCGACGACAGCGAACGCAGCATCCTGCCAGCGGAACAAAAAGCCTGGGGTATCGGTGCCGACGAAGCTCAGGTGGATCGTGAGCTGGTGATTCGGATGGACGACACCATGCGTTTTACCCCGGACCACTTTGACGTGGCCGAGGGCGAAACCCTGCGCCTGATCATCAAGAATGAGGGGCAAATGCTCCACGAGCTGGTGCTGGGCAGCGCCGACGAGCTCGAAGAACACGCCGCGCTGATGGCCAAGTTCCCCGGGATGGAGCACGATGAGCCTTATATGGCACACGTCAACCCCGGGGAGACGCAGTCCATGCTCTGGACATTCAATCGTGCCGGGCGCTTTGAGTTCGCCTGTTTGCTGCCAGGCCACTACGAGGCCGGCATGGTGGGCGGCCTCGAGGTGAAGAGCAACTGACTGAGCAACCCCAATCCCTAATGTAAGGAGCAAGATGATGAAAAAGTTGATGATGGTATTAGCACTGGGTCTTTTTAGCGCTGCACCCGTCCTGGCCAGCACCGATGAGGCGATGAGCGAAGGTGAATTGAGAAAAATCGATGTGGCAGGCCAGCGTGTGACCTTGCGCCACGGACCGCTCGATAATCTGAAAATGCCGCCGATGACCATGGTCTTTCGCGTCGTGGATGCGACTGATTTGGAAGGCCTGACGGCTGGCGACAAG
The DNA here is from genome assembly GCA_046496585.1 of Halopseudomonas sp. Lineage (GTDB taxonomy): Bacteria > Pseudomonadota > Gammaproteobacteria > Pseudomonadales > Pseudomonadaceae > Halopseudomonas. The sequence continues at coordinate 13,477 of JAWOGT010000089.1, read as the reverse complement.
GTCCGCTTCCGCGCTGATAAGGATGGCAGCAGTTACGTAGTCACCGACATGGAGAAAATCGACTAGACCAGGGTCGTTTTATCCAGACGCGCTGTTACCTGCGCTTCAGACTGCTGAGGTTTGCATGCTAGCTATTCTGGCCAACCGTACCTACCGCCATCTGTTTCTGGCCCAGGTCATCGCCTTGATCGGCACTGGGTTGGCCACGGTAGCGCTGGCGTTGCTAGCCTATGATCTGGCCGGTAATCAGGCGGGGGTGGTGTTGGGTACCGCACTGGCGATCAAGATGCTCGCGTATATCGGTGTTGCGCCCGTTGCGGCGGCCTTTGCTGAACGGCTGCCGCGCCGGGGCATGCTGGTGAGTCTGGACCTGGTGCGGGCAACAGTGGCGCTGGCCTTGCCGTTTGTGTCAGAGGTATGGCAGGTTTATGTGCTGATATTTCTGCTGCAGTCGGCCTCTGCGGCCTTTACCCCTACCTTTCAGGCAACCATTCCGGACATTTTGCCGGACGAGCGCGATTACACCCGTGCGTTGTCGCTGTCGCGCCTGGCCTATGACCTGGAAAATATCATCAGCCCGATGTTGGCGGCCATTTTGTTGGTCTGGATCAGCTTTCACAGCCTGTTCGTCGGCACCGTTATAGGCTTCTCGATTTCCGCCGCACTGGTGATGTCGGTAGCGCTGCCCAAGGCCCAGCCAACAGCGGCGCGCAGCCTGTATCAGCGCACCACGCGCGGGCTGCGGATCTTTCTTGCCACGCCGCGCCTGCGTGGTTTGTTGGCCTTGAATGTCGCCGTCGCCGCGGCCAGTGCTATGGTGATCGTCAACACCGTGGTATTTGTGCAGGCCGAATTTGCTCGTCCCGCGCGTGATACGGCCTGGGCGCTGGCAGCCTTTGGCGCGGGCTCGATGCTGGTGGCACTGGTCCTGCCCAGGCTGCTTGAAAAAGCGGCCGACCGCACGGTAATGCTCTGCGGTGTCGGTGTGCTGGTGCTGGGTCTGTTCGCCGGCCTGGGGCTACTGGGGTATGGCTCGTTATTGCTGCTCTGGTTTGCCTTGGGCAGCGGTTTGGCACTGGCACAAATTCCTACCGGAAGGCTGCTGCGCCGCTCGGCGCATGCCGAGGACCGGCCGGCTCTTTTTGCTGCGCAATTTTCTCTTTCGCATGCGTGCTGGTTGTTTACCTACCCCTTGGCTGGCTGGATAGGCGCGCACTGGGGGTTGGACGCCGCGTTTGCCGTACTGGGGGTTCTGGCTGCAGGGGCGTTGTTGACGGGGCTGCTGGTCTGGAAGAGCGCCCAGGACCAAACACTGATACAGCATAGCCACCCCGATCTGCCGGCGGACCATGCCCACTTGCACGGCAGCCACAACCGTGAGCACAAGCACCCCTTTATTATTGACGATTTGCACCGCAGGTGGCCGCGCTGATTCAACTGACCAGGCAGCCGGCCTGCTGGATGCTCCCCTGGTACACCGGTGCAAAACCGCCGCCCGGGGTGCGGAAGTTGGTTGTCTGGCCCTGGTAGAGTCGCGCTGCCACCCACTGAACCTGACCAGCATACACATAAGTGCGCAAATCGAACTTGAGCGCCGGTACCGAGGCATCGGCAGACTGCATACGCTGGCCTGGGGTCACCAGCGCCTGCGCCACATAATCACCCGCGAGAATCTCTTGCCAGACGCGATGGGTCAGCTTGTCACCACGGTAAGCCGCACGGCTGCCGTAGCCGGCCGTCGGTTTGAAAAACAGTCGTTTTCGTTCTTTCCATAAGTCCGCGGCATTCGCGGCGCTGACCTGCTGGGTGGCAGGAATGCCGGCCAGCAATATCGCCTGAGTAGCCGCGGGTACGCCGAGCGCCTGTAATTCCTCAGCACTGCTGAGCAATACCAGGTTGTGTTTGTTGGCGTATAGCGCGTGGGCATGGGGGCTGGGGGTCAGCACCACGCTATCGGCCAGGTACGCCGCGCGTAACTGCGTATTGGCTGGATCGTCGAGCATAAAATCAGTCAGGCGGTTGTAGACCAGATCGATCTCCAGCTCATTCTGATACAGGCGCTGGTCGCGGTAGAGCAGGTCAGACGGGTCGGCAATGACGGTTTTTATCCCGTGACGTTCGAACAGTTGTTGGAATAACAGCAATTCGGGATACAGGTATTGCTCTTCGGGCGCAGCATCAACGATGGCTATGCTGCGCAGTGGGCGGTTATGGCTTGCCAACGCCCATTCCCGGCGGAACATCGCGACAATATCATTTTCCATGCTGTCGGCTAGCTCAGGCAGTGGCATCAGGCTCTGCACGGCCATACAGCAGGCCCGTTGCGCTCGGGCCAGAACGGTGTTCAGCATGGCGCCACCGGCATTGGTGTTGATCTCGATCAGCCCGAATCCGGCGTCGCTGACATGAAAGTCATAGCCCATGAATACGCCCAGAGCCGGCTGAGGATGCTGGGCAGTGACGGGCGCGTGGCTGAGTACCCGATCACGATAGGCCGGCAACGCGAGCACTGACTCAATGGCGGTGATGAGTTCCTGCATGCGCGCCATGTGGGTTGGCGAAATAAACACCGGGCGTGCTGCAAAAACGGTCGGGCAGCGTTTCTGCAGCAAGTCGAACATCTCCGGCTGGCCAAGCTCCGCCTCGAGGGCTGCGCGTAATGCGTGCGCATCGAGGCTGATGCAAAAACAATCGCTATTGAGCCGCTTGATCAGTTCAGCGTCCGGAGTGGATTTCATGGTGTGCAGGTATTCCTGAGAGAGAGGGCTAGGCGCCAGGCATGGCCAGTGGTGCAGGCCAGGCACACCGGAGTGGCGGCATCAAGGGGAGGCAGTAGCCCGCACAATAGCGCACTATCGGCCTCGGTTGGTTTAGTGCAAGTCGCCCCACCAGTGCTGCGCGAGGGTCAGAGCAACGACCGGCGCGGTTTCCGTGCGCAACACGCGCGGGCCAAACCGCGCTGACTGAAAGCCGCTGGTTTGCGCCAGACTGATCTCGTCGGCACTCAAGCCGCCTTCAGGTCCTATCAGCAGCCCAAGGCTGGCGGGGGCGGCGAGTGCTTGCAGGTTCTGCTCGGTGCGATGATGCAGGACCAGTTTCAATTCGCACTCAAGCCGTTCCAGCCAGTGGGCCAGGGCGAGGGGTGCGTTGACCCTGGGCACAACGCTGCGGCCACACTGCTCGCAGGCGCTGACGGCAATCTGTTGCCAATGGGCCTGGCGTTTGTCGGCGCGCTCGCCCTGCAGCTTGACCTCACAGCGTTCGGTAAACAGCGGGGTGATTTCACCGACACCCAGCTCGACTGCCTTCTGGATCGCCCAGTCCATACGCTCACCGCGGGACATGGCCTGGCCAAGGTGAACCTGCAGAGGCGATTCGGGCATGCCGGGGATGGCCGCGGCAAGCCGCAAGTTGACCTGTCGCTTGCTGACCTCAAGCACCTCGCCGGGCCATTCCTGGCCGCTGCCGTTGAAGATCTGCACCGGCGCACCGGGAGCCAGGCGCAACACGCGGCCCAGGTAATGGGCCAGCTCGCCTTCAAGCGGCAACTCGCCCTCGGCCAGCGTGGCATCAAGATAGAAACGCGATACGCGCATGGCTCAGTCCCGGGTGGCCAGTTGAATGCCTTCCCAGGCGACGCTGGCCAGGTGGTCGATCTGATCCGGGGTGATCACATAGGGCGGCATAAAGTACACCACGCTGCCCAAAGGCCGCAGCAACGCCTCATTTTTCAGTGCGTGTTCATAGACGCGAACGCCGCGACGCTCCTGCCAGGGGTAGGGCGTGCGGTTGGCCTTGTCCTGGATCATCTCGATAGCCAGCACCATACCGGTCTGGCGCACTTCGGCGACGTGCGGGTGGTCGGCAAAATGCGCGGTGGCCTTGGCCATATGCGCGGCCAGCGCCTGGTTGGCTTCGATGACGTTGTTCTGCTCGAACAGGTCCAGAGTCGCCAGCGCAGCAGCGCAGGCCAGCGGGTTGCCGGTGTAGCTGTGCGAATGCAGGAAAGCACGCATGCTCTCATAGTCATCGTAAAAAGCGTTGTATACGGTGTCAGTGGTCAGGCACACCGACATCGGCAGATAGCCACCGGTCAGCGCCTTGGACAAACACAGGAAGTCCGGGCTGATGTCAGCCTGTTCGCAGGCAAACAGGCTGCCAGTCCGGCCAAAGCCGACGGCGATCTCGTCATGGATCAGATGCACGCCATAGCGATCACAGGCCTCGCGTAGCAGCGTGAGGTACACCGGATGGTACATGCGCATGCCGCCGGCGCACTGAATCAGTGGCTCGACAATGACGGCAGCGACTTCATGGTGATGCTGCTCCAGCGCGCGCTCCATATGCGCGAACATGGCGCGGCTGTGTTCTTCCCAGGTGGCGCCCGCTTCGCGCTCGGAGCAGTCCGGCGAGGGCACGGTGATCACGCTCATCAGCAGCGGCTCGTAGGTTTCCTTGTACAGCGCTACATCGCCGACCGCCAGAGCCGCCAGCGTCTCGCCGTGGTAGCTGTTGGACAGGGTGATAAAGCGCTTTTTCTCCGGCTTGCCGATATTGAGCCAGTAGTGAAAGCTCATTTTCAGCGCGACCTCGATACAGGACGAGCCGTTGTCAGCATAAAAGCAGCGGGTGAGCGGGGCAGGGGTGATGTTCACCAGTCGCTCGGACAACTCGATCACCGGCTGGTGGCTGAAGCCGGCGAGAATCACGTGCTCCAGGCTGTCGAGCTGATCCTTGACGCGTTGATTGATGTAGGGGTTGGCATGGCCGAAAATGTTGACCCACCAGGAGCTGACGGCGTCCAGGTAGCGATTGCCTTCAAAGTCATGCAACCATACCCCTTCACCGCGCTGGATCGGGATGACCGGCATATGCTCGTGATCTTTCATTTGAGTGCAGGGGTGCCAGAGGACTGACAGGTCGCGCTGCATCCATTGATTATTCAAGCCCATATATGCCTCACCGTGATTGGATTGTTCCGGCGATTGTACATCAGCACACGCTGAACTGCAGGGCTGTCAGCGGGTGCCGAACACCACCATGGTTTTGCCTTTGACGTCGATCAGGCCCTGCTCTTCGAGGCTCTTGAGCACCCGACCGACCATCTCGCGGGAACAACCGACGATGCGGCCAACTTCCTGCCGGGTAACCTTGATTTGCATGCCATCCGGGTGGGTCATGGCATCGGGTTGCTTGCACAGATCCAGCAGCGTCCGTGCGACACGACCGGTGACGTCAAGGAAGGCCAGATCGCCGACCTTGCGTGTGGTGTTACGCAGTCTTTCGGCCATTTGCCGGCCTACCGCGTGGAGCAGATCGGGCTCAGCCTGGCTGAGCTGTCGGAATTTGCCGTAGCTGACTTCAGCAACCTCGCATGCAGTTTTGGCCCGTACTCCGGCACTGCGGTACTGTTGCGGCTTGAGCTCTTCGAACAAGCCCAGCTCACCAAAAAAGTCGCCCTGATTAAGATAAGCGACGACCATTTCGCGGCCTTGCTCGTCGTCTATCAAGATAGTGACCGAGCCTTTGACAATGTAGAACAGGCTGTCTGAATGATCCCCTGCATGGATTATGGTGCTGCGGGCCGTGAAACTGCGCAGGTGGCAATGGGCGAGATAGGAATCAAGATTTTTTATTTTGGGTGTCAGTGCAAACGAAACCATGTAAGTGTCCTGTCGAGCAAGCCGTAGGTGCCGGGGCACCCCTGTAAGCCTCGGGGCTGAGACCAAAGTTGATTATGTCCAGTTTTTGACCCGATGACCAGCACGCCGCCGCGCAGTCGGAGGCTGTGATATTCTGCACGCATTCAGATTGCCAACCGGAGAACCAGATGAAAGCGCAGATCAAGTGGGTGGACGGAGTCATGTTTGTCGGCGAATCGGGGAGTGGTCATAGCCTGGTCATGGATGGGCCGCCCGAGGCCGGAGGCCGCAATATGGGCGTGCGTCCGATGGAGACGCTATTGATCGGGCTTGGCGGTTGCGCCAGCTACGACGTGGTCAGCATCCTGAAAAAGGCCCGTCAGGATATCCGCGACGTGCACACCCAGCTGGAAGCCGAGCGCGCCGAGACCGAACCTAAGGTCTTTACCAAGATCCATTTGCGCTTTGTCGTCAGCGGCAAGGGCCTGAAAGAAACCCAGGTCAAACGGGCAGTGGAGCTGTCGGCCGAAAAGTACTGCTCAGCATCGATCATGCTGGGCCGGGCAGGCGTCGAAATCAGCCACGATTACGAGATTATTGAAGTCGATTAGTAACGGTGCCCGGGCTGCCATTTCGGCAGCCTGAAGCTGCTCAGATCTTGTAGGTGGCCTTGGTCATGATGCTCGACACCAGCGCCATAGCTGCCTTGACTGGTTCGGGGAAAATCATGCCACCCGCGGCCAATGCCTGGCTTCCGTGTTCGATCTCATCCTCACGCATCTGCTCCAGAATCGCCCGGGACTGGATATCCTCCTCTGGCAATTGGCTCAGATGGTCATCCAGATGCCGCTCAACCAGCTGCTCGGTGGCTGCGACGAAGCCCAGGCTGACGCGATCACTGATCATCCCGGCGACAGCCCCCATCCCGAACGACAGCCCATAGAATAGTGGATTCAGCACGCTAGGCTGACTGTCCAGCTCGCGTAAGCGCTGCTCACACCAGGTCAGGTGATCGATCTCTTCGGCGGCGGCATGCTCCATCTTGGCGCGTACGTCAGGTAGCTTGGCAGTCAGCGCCTGCCCCTGATACAGCGCCTGGGCACAGACTTCACCGGTGTGGTTGATACGCATGAGACCGGCAATGTGCTGGCGCTCATCGGCGTGCAGCGGCACGTTCGGCATGTGCTGCGCGGGTGAGGGTCGGCTGGCTTGTGCTGCACCGGGCACCAGGGTGCGTAGTGACTGGTCGGCCTGGGTCAGCAGCCGGTCGAGAAAACTGTATTGCCGAGGTGAACTCATATAAATGCTCCTGTAGCAGCCGCCAGTATAATGGCAGCGTCGGACCGACTGTTGCGCTGGGTCAAGCATTGCTCGTATTAGCCTGGAGGCCAGCTCATCTGTCGCTGGCCAAGCACATGCAGATGAATATGGTAGACCGTCTGCCCGCCCATGGCGTTGCAATTGAACACCGTACGGAAGCCCTCGTCACAGCCTAGCTCCCTGGCCAGCCGCTGGCCGGTAAACACCATATGCCCGACCAGCGCACGGTCATCTTCAGTCAGATCGCCAAGTGTCGCGATATGCCTTTTCGGGATGACCAGAAAGTGCACTGGCGCATGCGGATTGATATCGTGGAATGCCAGGACCTGGTCGTCCTCGTAGATTTTCTTCGCCGGGATCTTCCCCTCAACGATCTTGCAGAACAGACAGTCCACGGGCTACTCCTCAACTGATCTTTAAAGTGCTTCCAGTGTAACCATCTCCGGCTAGAATGGCACCATGACCCGGGACAGCAAAGGGATTCCCCGTGACAAACGATGTACATGACCTCAATCTGCTGCTCGACAGCAAGATAAAACTGATCGTGATCGAGTCCTGGGAAGAGCGGCGGGTGCTGGAGACCCTGGCGGCACTGGCGGTCAAGCGGGCGCAGACCTGGTATACCTGGAACCAGCTTGATGGCCTTCGGCGCCTGGGTTTTGGTGCCGAGATAGACCCCGCCGAGGACACTACTGACCCAGAGACTGCCTTGAGGCAGGTGCGGCGCGGCAATGAGCCGGCGCTCTATGTCATGTGTGATCTACATCCGTTCCTGGAGTCGGCCCGCTTGGTGCGCCTGATCAAGGCGCTGGCCATGGAGCCAGGCGAATCGCCGACCCTGGTGTTGGTCAGTCACGCGCTGGCTTTACCGCCAGAGCTGAGCCGATTGGCCGTGCGGTTGACCTTGAGCATGCCGTCGGATGAACAACTGGCAGCCATCGTGCGCGAAGAAGCCGCCCACTGGACAGCGCAGAATCAGGGGCGCCGGGTGCGTACCGATAATCGCACGCTCGAGCAGGTAGTGCGCAATCTCCGGGGGACGACGCATGCGGAGGCACGGCGCCTGGCGCGCAATCTGATCGCCGATGATGGTGCCATTACCCAGGAAGATTTACCCGCACTGAACAAGGCCAAATTCGCCCTGCTGGATAGGCAGGGTGTCTTGAGCTACGAGCAGGACACCGCCCACTTTGCCGACGTGGGCGGCTTGCACCGGTTCAAGCGCTGGTTGGCGGACCGGCAAGCGGCCTTCCTCGGCCCCGGGCACGCGCAGGATATACCCAAGGGTGTCTTGCTGGTCGGCGTGCAAGGCGCCGGCAAGAGTCTGGCGGCCAAGGCGGTCGCCGGTGTCTGGGGCTTGCCGCTGCTGCGTCTGGACTTTGCCGCGCTGTACAACAAGTACCTCGGCGAGACCGAGAAAAACCTGCGTGAAGCGCTACAGATGGCCGACAGCATGCAACCCTGCGTGCTCTGGATCGATGAAATCGAAAAGGGCTTGGCGCCGGATGGCTCTGATCAGGGTGTCTCGCGGCGCTTGCTGGGCTCGCTGCTAACCTGGATGGCTGAACGCAAGACCCGGGTTTTTCTGGTTGCTACCTCGAATGATGTGAGTCAGCTGCCACCCGAGTTAATCCGCAAAGGCCGGCTGGATGAGATGTTTTTTGTTGATTTGCCCGCGGCGGCCGTCCGCGAGGAGATCTTTCGTATTCACTTGAGCCGCCGCGAGCTGCAGGTGCCGTTGTTCAATCTCACCCAGCTGGCGCAAGCCAGTGACGGATTCTCCGGCGCGGAAATCGAGCAGGCTGTTGTCTCGGCAGTCTATGCCGCCGCTGCACGCCAGCAGGACGTTGGCGATCCTCACCTGCTGGAAGCCTTGGCCCACACCTCGCCATTATCAGTGGTGATGGCGGAGCGATTAGAGGCGCTGCGGGACTGGGCGCGGGAGCGTGCGGTCATGGCGGACTAGCCTCAAAAAGGCTTTACTACGACCAGAATGACCGCGCCGAGCAAGACAAAAACCGGGGCTTCGTTGAACCAGCGATAGAACACGTGCGAGCGCGTATTATTATCCGCAGCAAAGCTTTTCAGGATACCGCCACAGACAAAATGATAAACAATCAGAGCGGCGACTAGCGTCAGCTTGGCATGCATCCAGCCCTGGGAGAGCCACGCCGGTTGCAGCCATAGCAGCCCCAGCCCCAGCCCCACGGCAACCACCATCGAAGGCGTCATGATGCCGCGATACAGTTTGCGTTCCATGACCTTGAATCGCTCGCGGCTGATGCTGTCTTCACTCTGCGCGTGATAGACAAACAGTCGCGGCAGGTAGAACAGCGCAGCGAACCAGGTCACCACGGCAATGATGTGAAAGGCTTTGATCCATAGGTACACAACGGGACTCCTTGATGGCGGGCACTGCGTCCAGGCGGGGCAGTCAATGCTGGTATTCTACGTCAGCCCTTCTATCATAGAGGCCCAGCTCACCTAGACAAAACGATTCGGGATGTAAAGATGATCAAGATTGGCATTGTAGGCGGAACCGGATACACAGGCGTCGAGTTGCTCAGGTTGCTGGCCCAACACCCTCAGGCGCATGTCGAGGTCATTACGTCTCGTTCCGAAGCGGGCCTGCGCGTGGTGGATATGTACCCCAACTTGCGCGGGCACTATGACCATCTCAAGTTCAGCGTGCCAGATGCGGCCACCTTGGGCGCCTGTGATGTGGTGTTCTTTGCTACCCCGCATGGTGTCGCCCATGCGTTGGCGGGCGAGCTGCTGTCCGCCAATACCCGGATCATCGATCTGTCGGCCGATTTTCGCTTGAAAGATGCCGAGGAGTGGTCACGCTGGTATGGTCAGCCGCATGGCGCACCCCAACTGCTCGGCGATGCCGTTTATGGCCTGCCTGAAGTCAACCGTGAGGCGATTCGCACAGCGCGGTTGATTGCCGTGCCGGGTTGTTATCCGACCGCCGCGCAGCTGGGTCTGATACCGCTGCTCGAGGCCGGGCTAGCCGATCCGTCACGCATCATTGCCGACTGCAAATCAGGCGTCAGCGGGGCAGGGCGCGGTACGAATCTCGGCTCTTTGTTCTGTGAGTCGACTGAAAGCATGAAGGCCTACGCTGTCGCAGGACATCGGCATTTGCCGGAGATCTCCCAAGGACTCCGGCAGGCAGCTGGTGGACCGGTCGGGCTAACCTTTGTGCCGCACCTGACGCCGATGATTCGGGGTATTCACGCGACCCTGTACGCGACTGTGGTCGATCATGCGGTTGATCTGCAGGCGTTATTTGAAGCGCGTTATGCTGACGAACCCTTTGTCGATGTGATGCCGGCGGGTAGTCACCCCGAGACCCGCAGCGTTCGCGGTGCCAATGTCTGCCGTCTGGCCGTGCACCGTCCCCAGGGTGGGGATCTGGTGGTAGTGCTGTCGGTTATCGACAACTTGGTCAAGGGCGCATCGGGTCAGGCGGTACAGAACATGAATATTGTTCTCGGACTGGATGAAACTCTTGGATTGTCCCACCCGGCGCTTATGCCTTGATGTTGAAAAAGCGTCGTACCCTGCGGCGCGACCAAAGTGTCGTCGTTATTCCGCGCACCTCACGGCTGGTGCAGGTACTCAAGATAGGCCTGATCGTTACCCTGTTGCTGGCCGCACCCCTCAGCGCCTGGTTTGGCTGGGAGTTTGCCCTGCGCTCGCAGCAGGCAGTGCTGCAGGAGCGCGATACGCTGCTGGTGCGGCAGATCGAACTGGAGTCCGAGCTGGATACGCTTCGACAGGGCTATCAGGGACTGGAGGTGGACCTGCTGGTGGCCCGCGAAGCCGTCACCGAGGGGCGAGAGGCCGTGCAGGAGCTGGAGCAGCAACTGTTTCGCGTGCAACAGGACCTGGCCCAGTACCAGAGTGCATTGGCTCCCAACGCGCTGGTCCCAGGCCTGCGAATTCAGGCTTTTGAGCTGCACGCCACAGAAAAGCCCGGCGCATTCCGGTATAAAGTCATGGTTACCCGGGTTGGCGAAGACAGCGGCTGGGTCGAGGCACGGCTGGAGATGAGTATTCATGGCAAACAGGAAGGCCAGGCTGTCGTGCTGGCGCTGGATGCTGTTGCACGTGACCTTCCGGTAGATGCAATGGCGCTGAGTTTTCGCTATTTTCAGGTGTTACCGGTTAATGGCCGGGCTGCGGAACTGGTGTTGCCAGACAATTTCGAGCCAGAGCGGGTAACGCTCAAAGCCGTTCGGGATGATGAGGTCCTGGTAGAGCAATCATTCGATTGGACAGTGACAGGAGCAAGGCCCTGATGTTTGGAATAGAAAAGAGCAAGAGGCGGGCTATTGGCCAATTTGGCGGCAAAACCACCATCATTGCCCAGGACGCCGAGTTCACTGGAGACCTGCATTTTAATGGCGCACTCCAGGTTGATGGCCGCATTATTGGCAACGTGCAGGCCGACCAAGGGCTGGTTCGGATCAGCGAACATGGTTATATCGAAGGTGTCATACGCGCGCCGAGCGTGTTGATCAACGGCCAGGTGACAGGTGATGTGCATGCGTCCGAGCATCTGGAGTTGGATGCGAAGGCGCGTATCAGCGGCGACCTGTATTACCGTTTCATGGAAATGGTCATGGGCGCCAAGATCAGCGGGAATCTCAACTATCTTGACACTGCTCTGCCGGTTACGCCTGCGCTGGCAATGGATGAGCTAGTCGCCCCTGAAGAATAGTTGACCAAAAGAGTCGGGAAACGGGATAATAGGCCCTTGTGTGCTTTCGCACCCGTTGCTGGAGGATGTATGTCTACTGCTGAGGTTTTTACCCCTACCCCCCTGTTGTTTACCGACAATGCCGTGTCCAAGGTGCGTGCGCTGATCGATGAAGAGGGTAATGAGCGCCTGAGTTTGCGGGTCTTCGTGACGGGTGGCGGCTGCTCCGGCTTTCAGTACGGCTTCACTTTTGATGATGAGTTGGCTGAGGACGATACTATTGTTGAGCGTGAAGGCGTGAAACTGGTGGTTGACCCCATGAGCTTTCAGTATCTGGCTGGGTCTGAAGTGGATTATCTGGAAGGCCTGGAAGGGTCGCGCTTTGTCATCAATAACCCCAATGCCGCCAGCACCTGCGGCTGCGGTTCTTCATTCTCCGTCTGAGCCCCTCCGCGAGGCGTCCGATTTGCGCCTGTTACGCCGGATAGATTGCCCCAAGCACACGTTCCCCTGCTGCGCCGGTCACCGCGGGCAAGTTGCCCGGTTGACGCTGGCCGCAGCGCCAGGCCAGCCAGGCGAAAGCCATGGCCTCCATCCAGTCCGGATCAACGCCGAGCGCTGTCGTAGTCAGTATTTGCATCTGCGGCAGGTGCTGCGCCAGGCGCTCCATCAGCAAAGTATTCTTGGCTCCGCCGCCACACAGGTATAGCGCCTGGCTGTCGCTGGCGTAATGCTTTGCCGCAAGGCTGATGGAACGCGCGCTCAACTCCACGAGGGTGGCCTGAACATCCTCTGGCGCAGCGCCTTGGGGCTGGGCACCCAGTTGCTGATGCAACCACGGCGGATTGAAGTATTCGCGTCCAGTGCTCTTGGGTCCGCTGCGCTGAAAGTACTCGTCGGCCAGCATTGCATGCAACAACCCAGGCAGCACCTGTCCGCTACGCGCCCAGTCTCCTGCGTGATCGTAGGATTTGCCCTGATGTTGGTTAATCCAGTAGTCGAGCAGTACATTGCCAGGGCCGCTATCGAAACCGGTTGCAGCTTGGCCGGGGCGCATGATGGTCAGGTTGGCGAAGCCGCCAACGTTGACCAGTGTCCGGGTGCTGTCGGGATCGTGTAGCAGCCAATCGTGGAATGCAGGCACCAGCGGAGCACCTTCCCCGCCTGCGGCGATATCGCGGCTGCGAAAATCGCTAATGACACTGATGCCGGTCAGCTCGGCAAGTAGTGCTGGAGCACCAATCTGCAGGCTGAAACCGCGCTCAGGGTGATGCCGGATAGTCTGGCCATGACTGCCTATCGTGGCGATCTGGCCAGCACTTAATTGCAGTTGTTCGAGCAACGCTTTTACCCCGCTGGCAGCCAGCCTTGCCCAGGCTTGGCCGGCGATGCCTGCTCGATAAATCTCGTTGGTATCGGGGCTGCACAAGGTGAGCAGGTCGTGTCGTAGAGAGTCGGGAAAGGCAACGCAGAGGGCGCCGAGTAGGCGCACTTGTCGCGGGAGGAGGATTTCGGTTACAGCGATGTCGATACCATCCAGGCTAGTGCCTGACATGATACCGACATGCAGGTTGGACACTTATTGCTCCAGCTGAGCCAGCTGCGTGTCGCTCTTCTGGTCCAGGCTGGCCATCATCTTGTTGCTGATGGTCATGAACGCGGTGCGCTCGTTTTGTGGGACCGGATCAGCCTGCGGAGAAGAACTCCCACATCGTCGTTGCCCGAACATGTGACAGCCCGTTGCCGCGCGCCCGCGCGAAGCAGTTGTACTCCAGGACCCGGATCCCCATGTGGTGCGCCTTGATCA
>JAWOGT010000240.1:0-3939 GCA_046496585.1 Halopseudomonas sp. | reverse complement strand
GCCTACAGGGACGTATTCACGGCGTCTTTCGGAACCCTGCCAAGCTGGGGTGCGCCCTACACACCGCTGCAGGATTCATCATCGTCAGTGCATGATCACTACAGGCCGGTGGTTCACGCCGACACGCGCAAGTACGTCCCTGTAGCTCGGCGATGGCATCCATGCCATCGACGGTCGGCTTAGCTCCACCGGCCTGCGATGATCGCGGTCATCTGAGTGAACTAGAGAAGGTCAAAGGCCAATACGCTCTCAATTCCAAAATAGCCCCAACCAATCCCCTACCAACACGAACCCTGATAAGCCCTTTCAAACAAGCGTTTGAGCTTGTTCACACAGCGTCACTGGATTAGATTAGCTGATTGTCCATGCCCCCCATTATAAGGAAAGCCATGAGCGCTACAGACCAGGCTACCCAGATCCGCGAAGGCGAAGAACTGGATGTACAAGCCGTTGACCAGTACCTCAAGAGCCAGATCCCCGGGCTCGAAGGCCAGCCCACCATCACCCAGTTCCCCGGTGGCGCATCCAACCTTACCTATCTAGTAGCGTATCCCACTCAAGAATTCGTGCTGCGCCGCCCGCCCTTTGGTAAAAAAGCCAAATCGGCCCACGACATGGGTCGTGAATACCGCATTCAGAAGCAGCTGGGTGAAGGCTTCCCCTACTGCCCCAAGGTCTACGCACACTGCACCGACGAGTCGGTGCTGGGCTGCGAGTTCTATGTCATGGAGCGCGTCAAAGGCATCATTTTGCGTTCCGAGATTCCCGCAGAACTCGGTCTTGATGAAGCCAAGACCCGCGAATTGTGCAAAAGCTTTATCGACAAGTTCGTCGAACTGCACAACCTCGACTACACCGCCTGCGGCCTGGCGGATCTAGGCAAGCCCGAAGGCTATGTAAAACGTCAGATCGAAGGCTGGATTGATCGGTACCAGAAAGCCGCCACACCTGACGCCCCCAACTGGGAACCGGTGATGACCTGGCTGCGCGAGAAGATGCCCGCTGACCATCACAAACCCGGCCTGGTGCATAACGACTACCGCTTCGACAACGTGATTCTGGATCCCGAAAACCCGATGCAGATCATTGGCGTACTGGATTGGGAAATGACCACCATCGGCGATCCGCTGATGGATCTGGGCAACACCCTCGCCTACTGGATTCAGGCCGATGATCCGCAGCCCATGCAGACCATCCGCCGCCAGCCCAGCCACGCACCGGGCATGCTGACACGGCAGGAATTCGCCGATTATTACGCCGAAAAAGCCGGTATCGAGATTCCCAACCTGGATTATTACTACACCTACGGCCTGTTCCGGCTGGCGGGCATCGTCCAGCAGATCTACTACCGCTTTTACCACGGCCAGACCCAGGACAAGCGCTTCGGCAATTTTATTCATATGAACAAACTGCTGGAACAGTTGAGCCTCTCGGTTATCAACAAATCCACTCTATAAGCCTAAAAACAGGACACCCCCATGCAAAAGACTCAATTGTTTGATCTGGACGGCAAAATCGCTCTGGTCACCGGCGCCAGCCGCGGTATTGGTGAAGCCATTGCCAAACTGCTGGCCCAGCAAGGCGCTCACGTGATTGTCACCAGCCGCAAGATCGAAGGCTGCCAGGAAGTGGCTGATGCGATTGTGGCTGCCGGTGGCAAAGCCACGGCCATGGCCTGTCATATTGGTGAGATGGCGCAGATTAGCGCGACTATCGAGGCTATCCGCAGCCAGTTTGGCAAGCTGGATATTCTGGTCAACAACGCCGCGACCAACCCCTACTTTGGCAACGTGCTGGACACTGACCTGACCGCATTCCAGAAGACCGTTGATGTGAATATCCGCGGCTACTTTTTCATGTCCGTTGAAGCCGGCAAGTTGATGCGCGAAAACGGCAGTGGCGCGATTTTGAACGTCGCATCGGTCAACGGCATGGTGCCCGGCGACATGCAGGGTATCTACTCGATCACCAAGGCCGCGGTCATCAATATGACCAAGGTGTTTGCCAAAGAGTGCGCCCAGTTTGGCATTCGCTGCAACGCGCTGCTGCCCGGCCTGACCGACACCAAGTTTGCTTCGGCGTTGACCACCAATGATGCCATTCTGAAGATGGCGCTGCAGCGCATCCCGCTGCGCCGCGCAGCCGACCCGAGCGAGATGGCCGGTACCGTACTGTATCTGGTCAGCGATGCGTCCAGCTACACCACCGGTGCAGCGATCAATGTCGATGGCGGCATGCTCGCCTGAACTGCGTAAAGAGGCGTGTAAAGCCGCGACCGGCTCGTCACCTCAGCGCGCGTCTGTCACGGCCCGACTGAGAGGCACCGGCGTCAAGCCGGTGGCTCCCATTTCAAGCACGTAGGCTGCGCCATCAGTCATCGGCATAAAGCGCACACGGAAGGCATCTGCCTCCAGTAACGTCTGATTGCCCGAACGATCCAGCCAGTACCACAGATCGCGCCAGTTGGGCGTCGCATGCAGCAGACCACCAGGAGCCGCATCGGCCGCTTGTTGTTGCTCCAAGGCCAGATAGCGACCGGCCAGGCGATGCAACCGGTAACCGTCCTGCAACCCAATCGCATGTCCCAACCCACGCCAGCGCAGCGCCTGGGCATCCAACTCCCACAGATCACCATTCAAGCGCACGCGTTGGCGTTGTGACTGATTGTCTCTCAGCTCAACATCGAACAATTGCGGGCCGACTTGGTGAAAGGTCAATGTAGCAACGCTGCTGCCCGTCTGCAGCGTTTTGAACTGCTGCATTTCCCAGGCCGCCAAGCCTAGCACCGCGCTGAAAGCCAGGACCAGCAGCAGCAGATTACCCTTGAGCCAGGGCAGCAACCAGTCCAAGCGCCAGCCACGGGCGATGACGCCAACCAACACCAGCAATGCCAGCAACACCAGTAACGCAGTCAATCCGTAGTACTGCATCATGACTCCAGGCCGAATCAGGTCGGCACAGCAGGAAGGGGTTGGCCGCGCAGGCGGGCCAGATGGCAATCAATCAACCAGCGAGAAATGGTGCCCGGCGGCGGAATGCCGGGCAGATCATCGACGTGCCACCAGCCGGCTTCCTCGATCTCACCGGGTTGCGGCACAATCTCGCCACTCACGTAACGCGCATGGAAGCCTATCATCAGCGAATTCGGGAACGGCCAGTTCTGACTACCCAGGTATTCCAGCTGATCGACCTCAACACCGACCTCCTCCATCACTTCCCGATGCAAGCATTCTTCCACCGATTCGCCAGGCTCGATAAAGCCGGCCAAGGTACTGAAAAATCCGGGACGAAAATGCGGGGCGCGGGCCAGCAACACCTCATCACCGCGGGTAATCAACACGATGATGCAGGGTGCCAGCTTGGGGTATTGACGCAGATCGCAAGCGGGGCATTCCATCGCCCGCTCTTCGCCACGGGGCTGCATGGCGGTCCCGCAGCGACCGCAAAAGCGATGGCTGTCGTACCAGGATTCCAGCTGCTGAGCCAGGCCAAGCAAGCGAAACAGATCATCCTCTATCTGACCGATCAGCGTGCGCAGGCCATGCCAACTGAGGCCGGGCAAATCCGCCGGATCACTGATGCGCAACAGGTGACAAGCTTTATTGTCCAGATGCCCGACGAGCAGATGAAAGTCAGTGGTACCGAGAAAGCGCATGCTGTCCGGGTCGTGCAGGAAGCGGCCCTGATACATGGCGAATTTTTGCTCGTGAAACACCACCACCAGATCGGTGTCTTCGATGTGCGCTGTGCGCGTCGCGGCAATAAAGCGCTTTTGACTCTGTTTCATGTTGATCAGGATCCTGCCAGGCTATAGCCGAGTTCAGCCAGGCTTTCTTCGGCCAGGGTCAACACATCCGTTGTGGCAACGGCGGAGCGTTCGGCTGACTCCAGATAGAATTCGATACTGGTCAAGGCATCAGCCAGGACCTCCAGTTGCTG
>JAWOGT010000359.1:0-4896 GCA_046496585.1 Halopseudomonas sp. | reverse complement strand
TCGACGCAGCGGTGGGGCTGATGGTTTGTTGGCCGAGGTGGAACTCGGCCATTCCCAGAGGGGCTTGCGGGGAGATTCGGGCTTTGTCTTGGGGCAGCGGTGGTGCTGGTGGTTTGTTGGCCGAGGTGGAACTCGGCCATTCCCAGGGGGGTGCTGCGGGTATTGCGTTGTATCTCGGCACTTTGGTGGGGCTGATGGTTTTTGGCCGGGGTGGGACCCGGCCACTCCCAAGGGGGAGTGCCGGGCGTGCTTGGGGTGTTAGCTCAGGCGATCTGGCCGTGGCATTGTTTGTATTTCTTGCCGGAACCGCAGGGGCATGGGTCGTTGCGGCCGACTTTGGGGCCGTCGCGGGTCACCGGTGCAGCAGGCGCAGCGCTAGCCGTAGCGGCTGGCTCGGCGGGTTCTGGCTGTTCGTCAGCACCAACCGGGGCGACCTCTTCGTGCTTGAACTGCATGCGCTGGGCCATTTCTTCGGCCTGGCGCCGGGCACGGGCTTCCTCTTCGACCGGATCTTCGCGGCGCACTTTGACGTGACTGAGGATGCGGATGGTGTCGCGCTTGACCGATTCGAGCATTTCCTCGAACAGGTTGAAGGCTTCACGCTTGTATTCCTGCTTGGGGTTCTTCTGCGCGTAGCCACGCAGGTGAATCCCCTGGCGCAGGTGATCCATGGTTGCCAGGTGCTCTTTCCACAGGTCATCGAGCACGCGCAGCAGCATCTGCTTCTCGAAGGTGCGTAGCGCTTCGGCGCCGGTCAGCTCCTCCTTCTCGGCATAGGCCTTGACCAGTTCCTCGAGAATGCGCGTGCGCAGGCCTTCTTCGTGCAAGGTTTCGTCCGTGTCCAGCCATTCCTGCACCGGCACTTCAATGGCCAGCTCGGCCTTCAGGTGCTGTTCCAGACCGGGTATATCCCACTGCTCGGGCAGGCTCTGCGGCGGTATGTACTGGCTGATGGCGTCGGCCACCACATCCTCGCGAATCGCCTGAATAGTCTCGGACACGTCCTGCGCCGCCAGTACGGCGTTGCGCTGGCCGTAGATGACCTTGCGCTGCTCGTTGGCGACGTCGTCGTATTCGAGCAATTGCTTGCGGATATCGAAGTTGCGGCCTTCGACCTTGCGCTGGGCTTTTTCGATGGCGTTGGTGACCATGCGGTGCTCGATGGCCTCGCCCTTCTCCATGCCCAGCGCCTTCATGAAGTTTTTCACCCGGTCAGAGGCAAAAAACCGCATGAGGTTGTCTTCCAGCGACAGGTAGAAGCGGCTTGAACCCGGGTCACCCTGGCGCCCGGCACGGCCGCGCAGCTGGTTGTCGATCCGCCGTGATTCGTGCCGTTCGCAGGCGATGATATGCAGGCCACCGGCCTCCAGGACCTGCTGATGGCGCGACTGCCATTCGACCTTAATCTGCGCAATCTGCTCCTCGGTGGGGTTTTCCAGGCTGGCGACTTCCGCCTCCCAGCTGCCGCCGAGTATGATGTCGGTACCACGACCGGCCATGTTGGTGGCGATGGTCACCGCGCCGGGGCGACCGGCCTGGGCAATGATTTCGGCTTCTTTCTCGTGGTGCTTGGCGTTCAGCACCTTGTGCGGAATCTTCTCTTCATCCAGCAGCCGCGAGACCGCCTCGGAGGATTCGATCGAGGCAGTACCGACCAGGATCGGCCGGCCTTCGCCCATGCTGTGCTTGATGTCGGCGGTGATGGCAGCGAACTTTTCATCGATGGTCAGGTAGACCAGGTCGTTATAGTCCTTGCGCGCCATCGGCTTGTTGGTCGGGATCACCACCACGTCCAGGCCGTAGATCTGCCGGAACTCGAAGGCTTCGGTGTCCGCTGTACCGGTCATGCCGGACAGTTTGGTGTACAAGCGGAAGTAATTCTGGAAGGTGGTGGAGGCCAGGGTCTGGCTTTCGGCCTGAATCTTCAGCCCTTCCTTGGCCTCGATGGCCTGGTGCAGGCCTTCGGACAAGCGCCGGCCGGGCATGGTCCGGCCGGTGTGCTCATCGACCAGGATCACCTGATCTTTCTGCACGATATATTCGACGTTGCGGTGGAACAACACATGGGCACGCAAACCCGAATGCACGTGGTGCAGCAGATTGAGGTTCTGCGCCGCATACAGGCTGTCGCCCTCGGGCAACAGACCTTCTTCACTGAGCAAACCTTCAACGAACTGGTGACCTGATTCGTTGAGTTCGACCTGACGGGTCTTTTCATCGATGTAGTAGTGCCCTTCCACCTCGTCCTGACCTTCTTCGGCCAGATAGCCGCGGGTCAGCTGCGGGATCAGCTTGTTGATCGCCGCATACAGCTGCGAGCTGTCGTTGGACGGGCCGGAGATAATCAGCGGGGTGCGCGCTTCATCGATGAGGATCGAGTCGACTTCGTCAATGATCGCAAAGTTCAGCTCGCGCTGAAACTTGTCTTCCATACTGAAGGCCATGTTGTCGCGCAGGTAATCGAAGCCGAACTCGTTGTTGGTGCCGTAGGTGATATCGCAGCGGTACGAATCGCGCTTGTCCTGCGGGTCCTGGAAGGGCACCACAATACCCACGGTCAGACCGAGAAATTCGTACAGCGGGCGCATCCAGCTGGCATCGCGCCGGGCCAGGTAATCGTTGACCGTGATCACGTGCACGCCCTTGCCCGACAGCGCATTCAAGTAGGCAGACAACGTCGCGACCAGGGTCTTGCCCTCACCGGTTTTCATTTCGGCAATGTGACCTTCGTGCAGGGTCAGGCCGCCGATCATCTGCGAGTCAAAGTGGCGCATGCCCATGACCCGCTTGCTGGCCTCACGGACCAGGGCAAAGGCTTCGGGCAGCATGGCATCGAGGGTTTCACCCTGGGCAACCCGCTCCTTGTATTCGGCAGTCTTGGCCTTTAGCTGCTCGTCGCTCAGGGCGTTCAGTTTCTCTTCGTGGGAACTGATCGTCGCAACGATCCGGCCCATGCGCTTCAACTCACGCTCGTTCTTGCTACCAAACAGTTTCTTCAATAAAGGCGCAAACATAGTCGACTTTGATATCCGTCTGAGGGTTGACAGGTCTGGCTGTGGTCATTCGGCCATTACCGCAAAACACGCATTCTACTCTGAATCAGCTGAGACAATAAACCGTGAGGGATTTTATCGGCCACGCGGGGCTGGCGATGCCTCCAGGGCCCTGCGTAAAGGGGGATCAGGCCAGCAGCCAAGGGTGCCGCTTGGCGAGCGCAGGGGGCGACCTGCGCTCGGGAGGCATCACTTCAGTGCGATGTGGCGTGCCGGATTGACCGCCATGCCCTTATGAAACACCTCAAGGTGCAGATGCGGGCCGGTAGAGCGGCCGGTGGTGCCCACTGTTGCGATTTGCTGGCCCTTGCTGACCAGATCACCTTTCTTGATGTCCAGCGTGTGCGCGTGGGCGTAGCGGGTCTTGTAGCCGTCACCGTGGGCGATCTCGATCATATTGCCGTAGGCGCCATTGCGCCCGGAAAAGATCACTACCCCGGCACCCACGGCAAAAATCGGCGTGCCGTGCGGCGCGGCGAAATCCAGCCCCGCATGCATGGCGGCGCGACCGGTCAGCGGGTCACTGCGGCGGCCGAAGCCAGACGAAATACGCCCTTGGTTGACCGGCTTGAAATCCAGCAAGGCATTGCTGCCAACATTGCGGCTGACCATCAGTTCTTCGAGCAATTTCAGCTGCTGGCTACGGCTGTCAATCCGGTCGGTGAGCTTGTCCAGCACTGACTGCACGTCCGGGCCTTCATGTTCCTGGCTGGTATCGAGCAGCTCGGGGCCACCCATACCGGGATCGGAGCCAAAATCGAATTCACCGTCAGACAGGTCAGCCAGCTCGGTCAGCCGCTCACCCAGCGCGTCCAGGCGCATCAGCCGCGTCTGCAGCCGCCCCAGCTGCTGGGTCATGTGCTCCAGTTGAGCCTGTGACTCGCTGCCGGCCGCTTCAGCGTCGAGATCAGCCAGCGTGTCCTGCCAGGTTGTATCAGCCTGCGCCGCGGTGACCGGCTGTGGCGCGCTGGTGAGGACCGACCAGGTCAAGACCGCAACCATCACCGGCACCGCAACAATCGCAGCAGCCGCGCCCAGTAACGCGGGCAGGCTGACGTTCAGCGCGCGGGCCGCACCGAAGCGGTCGGTCAAAATAATGATATTCAAACGATAACCCTCAAACCACGATTCCCCAAACAACCCGGCAAGCGGTTCTGATAGGATAATCGCTAATTAATTACGTCAATCGGCAAATGCCATGTCTTTTCATCCGCTGGATGCCCGTCGCCCTGGCGACTTGATACGCACCCATGCAACCCTCAAGGGGTTGTATGCCAAAGCCCATGCGGTAGAGCGCCTGCAAATTCTGCTGGATACGCTGCTGGAGCCGGCCGCCCGTGAACACTGCCACATAGCGGCACTGCGTGATGGGGTACTCAAGCTGATTGTGACTGACAGTCATTGGGCAACGCGCATGCGTTACCAACAAAAACGACTTATCCGTCAGCTGCAGGCCTATAACGAGTTCGTCACCTTAACTAAAATACACTGCAAGGTACAACCGCCGTTGGTCAAAAAAGCACCACCGGTTCACAGAATGCGCAAATCGGCGGTCGCGGCGCAAAGCCTGAATGCCAGCGCAGAGCAGGTGACCGACCCGGCGCTGAAGGCGGCCCTGGCACGCCTGGCCAAGCATCACGAAGGCCACTGAGGCGCCTGTTTAGAGCAAATATCAGCCAAAAAAAATGGCCACCGAGGTGGCCATTCAAGTCGAAACGAAACCGTGTTTCAGGAAGCTATGTATCTTGAACCATGTATCTTGAAACCATGTATCGTGAAACCCTATATCAGACGGCGGCGGCCGGGCGCATAAAGGAGATGGGCGCAGTGCCGGCGTCGTCAA
>JAWOGT010000340.1:0-9549 GCA_046496585.1 Halopseudomonas sp. | reverse complement strand
CCCATCTGGACCGCCGTTGCCGCGACCATGGCCGAGCGTTACAAGTATGGCCGCAAAGCGATGGACTCGATCTACAGTGGCGGCGGCACGTTCTGGATTACCGGCTTTATTGCCCTGTTCACCCTGCCGCTGGTCAGTTTCTTTCAGCCGGTGTTGCCGATTGCCCTGTCGCTGACGCTGATCCTGACCGGCTACATCTGTCTGATGGTTGGCTTTGAGCAGCTCAACAACAACACCGAACGCGGTATCGCCGGGACCATGGGCGTGGTCCTGGCGGTCTATGGCGCCGGCTGGGGACTGGCGGCGGGCGCTGCGCTGTACATTCTGATCGAGCGTACCCACATCCTGCGGTTCCGTAGCATCAAGGACAACGCAGAGATCGCAGACAGCAGCCCTGAAAGCCGCGACTGACAGAACAACAACAAGAGACCTGATGACAATGAACCTACTGCATACCGCTACCCTGGCGACCCTGAGCACACTGCTGGCCCTGCCAGCCAGTGCCAGCTTTCTGGAAGACAGCCAGAGCCGCATTGAGCTGCGCAACTTTTACTTCAACCGCGACTTTCGCCAGTCCGACGCCCCCCAAAGCAAGGCCGACGAATGGGCTCAGGGCATTCGTGGCTACTGGCAGTCGGGATATACCGACGGCCGGGTCGGCTTCGGCCTGGACGCCCTGGCGCTGGTCGGCATCAAGCTCGACTCCAGCCCTGATCGCACCGGCACCGGTCTGCTCAAGCGCGACCGCAGCGACAGCCGGGCGATGGATGAATACAGCCAACTGGGCCTGACCGCCAAACTGCGGCTGGATCAGCACGTGCTGCGCCTGGGCACCTTGCTGCCGCAATTGCCACTGGCCATGCACAACGATTCCCGGCTGCTGCCGCAGACCTTCCGCGGCGGCTGGCTGCAAGCCAAGGGCAACGAGGCACTGAGCTTCGACCTCGGCCGCTTCGATGCCATCAACCTGCGCGACTCTTCCGACCAGCAGCGCATGGCACCGGTGCAGGGTGGCGCGCGCAATGTCAGCGTCCGCGGCACGCCAGACAGCAATGCCTTTGATTTCGCCGGCGCCAGCTACCGCTTCAGCGACAACACCCGGGCCAGCTACCACTATGGCGA
The DNA here is from genome assembly GCA_046496585.1 of Halopseudomonas sp. GTDB lineage: Bacteria > Pseudomonadota > Gammaproteobacteria > Pseudomonadales > Pseudomonadaceae > Halopseudomonas. Next base: position 8,427 of record JAWOGT010000340.1, on the reverse strand, counting down.
ACTCGACGGCATCTATCGTCAGCACTACCTGGTAGTCAACCACAGCCAGCCGCTGAGCCTCGGCAAGCTGGATACCAACCTGCGCTATGCCGACAGCAGCAATGCCGGGCGCAGCAACATCGACAACCGCATGACCAGCCTGACGTTAGCCTGGCAGCACAGCATGCACCGGCTGGGCACCAGCTATCAGCAGATGAACGGCCGTACCGGCTTCGCCTACCTCAGCGGCACTGATCCGTTCCTGACCCATCTGGTGCAGATCAACGACTTTGCCAATCGCGATGAGCGCAGCTGGCAGGTGCGCCACGACTACAGTTTTGCCGATCTTGGCCTGTCCGGACTGAGCCTGATGAACCGCTACACCCACGGTGACAACATCAAGGTGGCCACGGGTCGTGGCAGCGAATGGGAACGCAATACCGACCTGGCTTACAGGCTACAAAGTGGTCCACTGAAAAATCTGTCGCTGCATTGGCGCAATGCAACCTACCGCAGCAGTTTTGCCAGCGACATGGATGAGAATCGGATTATTGTTGGCTATAACATGTCGTTTTAATCCATGCCGTACAGCCACACTCACTAGCGAAAACAGGAGCCCCAATGCGTACATTCACCACCCTGGAAGGCAACAGTCAGCGGCTCGATGGCGGTGCCATGTTCGGCAACGCACCCAAGGCGCTGTGGTCGCGCTGGGTTGAAAGCGATGCGCAGAACCGTATCAATCTGAGCTGTCGGGCGCTGCTGGTGCAGGAAGAAGGTCGCAATATTCTGGTGGAAACCGGCATTGGCGCCTTCTTCGAGCCGCGCCTGAAAGAGCGTTACGGCGTCGTTGAAGATCACCATGTATTGCTCGACAGTCTGGCCGAGGTCGGCCTGACCCATGCAGACATCCACGTGGTGGTACTCACCCACCTGCACTTTGATCACGCCGGCGGCCTGCTTAGCGCCTGGGAGCAAGGCCAGGCAGCGAGCCTGTTGTTCCCCAACGCCACCTTCATCACCGGCCAGCGTCACTGGCACCGCGCCAACCGCCCACATCCACGCGATCAGGCCTCCTTTATCCCGCAGTTGCTAACGCTGCTCGAAACCAGTGGCCGGCTGGAGCTGATCGACGATGGCCAACACTCATCGGTGCTGGGCAAGAGCTGGCGCTTCCACTTCAGCGATGGCCATACCCCCGGCCTGATGATTCCCGAATTCGACATGCCTGACGGCCCCGTGGTGTTTCCCGGCGATCTGATCCCCGGCGCGCCATGGGTGCACCTGCCCATCACCATGGGCTATGACCGCTTTCCGGAAACCCTGATCGATGAAAAGGAAGGCCTGCTGGATAGCCTGGTTGACCGCCGCGGGCGTCTGATATTCACCCATGACCCTCAGGTCGCCATCGCCCATGTCGATCGCGACCAGGATGGCCGCTACCGGGTCAGCAGCCCGCTGGGCAACCAGCAGAGGGTCAGCCGCTAGCGAGGAATCCCAGGCATAAAAAAGGGCGACACGCGGCATGCGGTCGCCCTTTTTTATGCCCGGAAGCTAGTCCTTGAGCGCCAATACATCCTGCATGTCATACAACCCCGGCGCCCGCGCATCCAGCCACAGGGCGGAACGCACGGCGCCCTTGGCAAAGGTCATGCGACTGGACGCTTTGTGGGTAATTTCAACGCGCTCGCCTTCGGTAGCAAAGAGCACCGTGTGATCGCCGACCACATCGCCCGCCCTGACCGTGGCAAAGCCGATCGTCTCGCGCTCGCGCGCGCCTGTCTGACCTTCACGACCGTACACCGCCACTTTGCCGAGATCACGCCCCAGCGCATTGGCCACCACTTCACCCATGCGCAGCGCCGTGCCTGAGGGCGCATCGACCTTGTGTCGGTGATGCGCTTCGATGATTTCAATATCGGCCTCATCACCCATGACCCTGGCCGCCATGTCGAGCAGCTTCAGGCACAGGTTGACGCCCACACTGAAGTTCGGTGCAAAGACAATCGGCACATCCCGGCCAGCGTCGAGCAGCAAGCCCTTCTGCTCTTCACTGAAACCGGTAGTGCCGATGACCATGGCTTTACCGGCCGCACGGCAGAGTGCCAAATTCACCAGGGTGGTGGTCGGATGGGTGAAGTCGATCAGCACATCGAAATCGCCGAGTACCTCACGCAAGCGACCGGTCAGCTTGACACCGTTGCGCCCGATGCCGGCCAGTTCGCCGGCATCAGCCCCGATCAACGAACTGTCCGGCCGCTCTATGGCGGCGGTCAGCTGCACCCCTTCCGTCTGGCCTAGCGCTTCGATCAGCGTTTTGCCCATGCGCCCGGCGGCGCCCATTACGGCTACTCGTCTCATGCTGACTCCGCTCAGAATTTCATATCTTCAAAGAAGTTCTTCACGCCATCAAACCAGCTCTTGGCCCGCGGCGACTGGTTGGAACCTTCCTCTTGCAAGGTATCCCGCAGCTCCTGAATCAGTTCGCGTTGACGCTTGGTCAGATTAACCGGCGTTTCCACCACCACCTTGCACAGCAGGTCGCCAGCAGAACCGCCGCGCACCGGCGTCACGCCCTTGCCGCGCAGGCGGAACAGTTTACCGGTCTGCGTGCCATCCGGGATCTTCAGCTTGACGCGACCATCCAGGGTCGGCACTTCCAGCTCGCCACCCAGCGCCGCATCGGCGAAGTTGATCGGCACTTCACAGAACAGGTTCTTGCCGTCGCGCTGGAAGATCTTGTGCTCGCGCACCGAGACCACCACATACAGGTCACCCGCCGGGCCACCGTGCACACCGGCTTCGCCCTCGCCGGCCAGACGAATACGGTCGCCGATATCGACGCCCGCAGGCACCTTGACCGAGAGGGTTTTCTGTTCTTCCACCCGGCCATGGCCGTGGCAGTCATTACACGGATCGGTAATCATCTTGCCGCTACCGTGGCAGCGCGGGCAGGTTTGCTGCACAGAGAAAAAGCCCTGTTGCATGCGTACCTGGCCATGACCACCACAGGTGGTACAGGTCACCGGGGAAGTGCCCTTCTTGGCTCCCGAGCCATCGCAGGTGCCACATTCGACCAGGGTCGGCACGCGAATCGTCACCGTGGTACCGCGTACCGCCTCTTCCAGATCCAGCTCCAGGGTGTAACGCAGATCGCTGCCGCGCTGTACGCTGGAGCGGCCGCCGCGACCGCCGCCGCCGCCGCCAAAGATATCGCCGAAGACATCACCGAAAATATCCGAGAAGTTGCCACCGCCGAATCCGGCGCCGCCGGCGCCACCGCCCATATTCGGGTCTACCCCGGCGTGCCCATACTGGTCGTAGGCCGCGCGTTTCTGGGCATCGGTAAGCACTTCGTAGGCCTCGTTGGCCTCCTTGAACTTCTCGATTGCGCTGCTATCGTCCGGGTTACGGTCCGGGTGATACTTCATCGCCAGGCGGCGATAAGCCTTTTTCAGCTCAGCATCGCTGGCGCCGCGCTCGACACCCAGAATTTCGTAAAAATCACGCTTGGCCATCGTTCAAATTTCCTTTACCGGGACCTTTGGCTGCCCCTGTTACACAAACAGCAACGCGGGAATAGCTCCCGCGTTGCCTGGTAATGGTCGGTTACGAGCGCCGCAGGGCGCCCGTAACGGCCGATGCGTCATGGACTTATTTGTTGTCCTTGACCTCTTCGAACTCGGCATCGACAACATCGTCGCCCGCGTCAGTCTGGGCATCCGCCTGGGCATCCGCGCCACCCTGGGCTGGCTGCGCCTGCTCGGCATACATCTTCTGCACCAGCGGACCGGAGGCTTCGGACAGGGCATTGATCTTGGCTTCGATGTCGGCCTTGTCGTCGGTCTTGATCGCCGCTTCCAGATTCGCCAGGGCGGTCTCGATTGCGGTTTTCTCTTCCTCGGTAGCCTTGTCGCCTGCTTCGGTCAAGGTCTTGCGGGTGGCGTGCACCAGTTGATCGGCCTGGTTACGCGTGGTCACCAGCTCTTCAAACTTGCGATCTTCTTCGACGTTAGCCTCGGCATCACGCACCATGTTGTCAATTTCCTCATCAGTCAAACCCGAAGAGGCCTTGATGATGATCGACTGCTGCTTGCCGGTGGCCTTGTCTTTGGCTGACACATTCAGAATGCCGTTGGCGTCGATGTCAAAGCTGACTTCAACCTGCGGCACACCGCGTGGCGCTGGCGGAATGTCGGCCAGGTCGAAGCGGCCCAGCGACTTGTTCTGGCTGGCTTGCTTGCGCTCACCCTGCATCACGTGAATGGTCACGGCCGTCTGGTTGTCATCAGCGGTGGAGAACACCTGCGACTTTTTCGTCGGGATAGTGGTGTTCTTCTCGATCAGCGTGGTCATCACGCCGCCCATGGTTTCAATACCCAGTGACAGTGGCGACACGTCGAGCAGCAACACGTCTTTCACGTCACCGGCGAGGACCGCGCCCTGGATCGCAGCGCCAACGGCAACCGCTTCGTCGGGGTTGACGTCTTTGCGCGGCTCTTTGCCGAAGAAGTCAGCTACGGTCTTCTGCACCAGCGGCATACGGGTCTGACCGCCGACCATAATCACTTCATTGATCTCGGATACGTCCAGACCAGCATCCTTCATCGCCACGCGGCAAGGCTCGATGCTGCGTTTGATCAGCTCTTCCACCAGCGATTCCAGCTTGGCGCGCGTCACCTTGACCTGCAGGTGCTTCGGCCCGGTAGAGTCGGCAGTAATATACGGCAGGTTGACGTCAGTCTGGCTGCTCGATGACAGCTCGATCTTGGCCTTCTCTGCCGCTTCCTTCAGACGCTGTAGCGCTAGCGGATCGGTGTGCAAATCGATGCCATTCTCTTTCTTGAACTCGTCGGCCAGATAGTCGATCAGGCGCATGTCGAAATCTTCGCCACCCAGGAAGGTGTCACCGTTGGTAGCCAGCACTTCAAACTGGTGCTCGCCATCAACTTCGGCAATCTCGATCACGGACACGTCGAAGGTGCCACCACCCAGGTCGTATACGACGATGGTGGAGTCGCCACGGGACTTGTCCATGCCGTAGGCCAGTGCGGCAGCGGTTGGCTCGTTGATGATCCGCTTGACGTCCAGACCCGCGATACGGCCGGCATCCTTAGTGGCCTGACGCTGGCTGTCGTTGAAGTAAGCCGGCACGGTAATCACCGCTTCGGTCACGGCTTCGCCAAGGTAATCCTCGGCAGTCTTCTTCATCTTCTTCAGCACTTCGGCAGAAATCTGCGGCGGCGCCATCTTCTCGCCCTTCACTTCGACCCAGGCATCACCGTTGTCGGCCTTGATGATCTTGTAAGGGACCAGCTTGATGTCTTTCTGGACCACATCTTCCTCGAAACGACGGCCGATCAGACGCTTGACCGCGTTCAGGGTGTTTTGCGGGTTGGTGACCGATTGACGCTTGGCGGACTGGCCGACCAGGGTTTCGCCGTCAGCGGTGTAAGCGACGATGGACGGCGTGGTGCGAGCGCCTTCGGCGTTCTCGATCACTTTGGCTACGCCGTTTTCCATGACTGCAACACAGGAGTTGGTAGTCCCCAGGTCAATACCGATAATCTTGCCCATATCTATTCTCCGATTAAACTTGCCGCGGATAACCGGCGGCACGGGTTAGTCTATTCATGCACCCTTAGTGGGGGCAGTGGACATTATTTCAAGCCTGCTCATCAATTGATGGCGATGCCGGTTTGTCAGTCGGGGTCTTGCTGACCACGACCATGGCTGGACGCAGCAGGCGACCGCTGATGGTGTAGCCTTTCTGGAATACGCGAATAACCGTATTGGGTTCAATGCTATCGCGCTCCTCCATGGCCATCGCCTGATGCAGCTCCGGATTGAAGGGCTCGCCATGCGGCTCTACCGCCTTGATCTGAAAACGTCCCAGCGTGTCGGAGAACATTTTCAGAGTCAGCTCCATGCCCTCACGCATCGGCTTGATGGCCGGGTCTTCGGCATTCGACAACTCCATACCGCGCTCCAGACTGTCGACCACCGGCAGCAACTCGTTGGCAAAACGCTCAAGGGCGAATTTGTGCGCCTTTTCCACTTCCTGCTCGGCACGCCGGCGCGCATTCTGCACATCGGCAACAGCCCGCAGAGCCTGATCCTGCGCGGCCGCCAACTGCTCCTCCAGACTGGCAACCTGTGCCGCCAGACCGTCAGTTGCCACGGCGTCCAACGCGTCGTCGGCCAACTCGTCGGTAGCTGGATCCTGTCTCTGTTCGTCTGCCATCGGTGTCTCCTGTTCTCGCAATAGGGCGACATGCGGCCCTGTTGATCAATGTCTGCACCTTATATGGGGTCTTTCAAGCAGGCTTCAAGGGTTGCAAAACCAGAGAACGGTAAAACCAGGGCACAGATAAAGTAGAAATCGGCTTGCCTCTTGTGAATAAAACCAGAACTACTGTATAAATAACCAGACTAAAAACGGGAGCGCGGCCATGCTGGTACATCTTGCGGTGAACAATTACGCCATCGTCGACCACCTGGAGCTCGAGCTGAGCAGCGGCATGACGGTGATTACCGGGGAAACCGGCGCCGGCAAGTCAATCATGCTCGACGCCCTGGCACTGACGCTCGGCGACCGGGCCGACAGTGGCGCCGTGCGCCCAGGCACCGACAAAGCCGACATTCTTGCCACCTTCGATATCAGCCAGATTCCTGAAGCGCAGGCGTGGCTGAACCAGCGCGACCTGAACAGCGCCGATCAGCAGGTGATTCTGCGCCGGGTAATCACCGCCGAAGGCCGCTCACGCGGCTATATCAATGGCAGCCCCTGCCCGCAGCAGGATCTCAAGGCGCTGGGCGAGATGCTCATCGATATCCACAGCCAGCACGAGCATCAATCCCTGCTCAAACCTGACACCCATCGCCGGTTGCTGGATGACTACACCGGCAGCACCGACCTGGCTCGTCAGGTACAGCTGGCCGCCCAGCGCTGCAAACAGACCGAGCAGGCCCTCAAGCAGGCCAGCGACAAGGGCAATGCACAGACGTCCCGGCTGCAACTGCTGACCTATCAATTGGCCGAGCTGGATAATCTGAGCCTGCAGGAAGGCGAGCTGGAAGAACTGGAAAATGACCAGCGACAACTGGCCAACGCCGGGGAGATCATGCTGTCGTGCCAACATGTGATCAATCTGTGCAGCGAAAACGACAGCGGCAGCGTGCTGCAGGCGCTGACGGTCAGTCAACAGCGGTTGGCGGCCTTTCGTAACAGCCATCAGAGCCTGGCAGAAGCCGACAGCATGCTGACCAGCGCACAGATTCAGATTGAAGAAGCCGTGGGTGAACTGACCCGTTATCTGGACCATTTTGAAGCCGACCCGGAACGCCAGCAACAGGTGGAAGAGCGCTTGGGCGCTATTTATGATCTGGCCCGCAAGCACAAGATCAAGCCCGATCAAATTCCCGTGCTGCAACAGCAGCTGATCGACGAGCTGGAAGGCATGCAGCGGCAAGACGCCGATGCAGAGCGCCTGGCTGAAGAACTGATCGCCTATCGCGAGCATTACCATCACCTGGCGCAGGATTTGAGCGTCAAACGCCAGGCGGGTGCCGTACGCCTGGAAGCGGCAGTGACCCGGGAAATACAGCAGCTGGGGATGCCCGGCGGTCGTGTGCAAGTGCAATTGAGCGGCCATGACGCGCAAAGCTGCCCGCCGCACGGCATGGAGAATGTCGAGCTACTGGTCAGCGCCAACCCCGGGCAACCGGCCAAACCACTGGCCAAGGTCGCCTCGGGCGGTGAGCTGTCGCGCATCAGCCTGGGCATTCAGGTATCAACCGCGCAAACCTCGCGGGTACCGACCCTGGTATTTGATGAAGTGGATGTGGGGATTGGCGGGCCAACTGCCGAGATCGTCGGCAACCTGCTGCGCCAGCTCGGCGGCCACGGCCAGGTGCTGACTGTCACTCACCTGCCGCAAGTTGCAGCGCAAGGTCATCAGCACCTGTTCGTGCGCAAGGAACAAAATGAGCAATCCACCAGCACCCGCATCGACAACCTCGACCAGGACGGCCGGGTGCACGAAGTAGCGCGAATGTTGGGTGGCATTGATTTGACTGAAGAGTCGCTGGCACACGCGCGCAAGCTACTGTCGGCGGTCTGAGAGCAGCTGCAAGCTGCAAGCTGCAAGCTGCAAGCTGCAAGCTGCAAGCTGCAAGGATTGGGTTTTCAGGTCGAACCTGACAAGCCTTTTTTATCAGAATGACTAGGGCGGCGCATTCCCGCTCGGAAAGCTTGTCGCTTATCACTTGCAGCTTGCCGCTAAAGAAAAAGGCGCATAGGCGCCCTTTTTCTTCACATACAGCACCAGATTATGGTCAACCATCTCAAAACCATGCTCTTTGACGATATCGCGCTGACGCCGCTCGATTTCGGCGTCAAAAAATTCGATGACTTCTCCCGTGTCCACGCAGACCATATGATCATGG
>JAWOGT010000330.1:0-5856 GCA_046496585.1 Halopseudomonas sp. | reverse complement strand
TTCAATGTCGGCACGCGTCTCCGGGCTAGCCGCCCAATATGAGCTGATCAGCATGGCGGTACCGTGGCTGTATTGACGGTCGACCAGCAGATCTTCGTTGCTTACCAGGTACAGCATGGTGAGCATTTTGGAAAACAGCGTGACCAGCAACACCAGCAGGATTGTGCGGGCAAAGAAGCTGCGCGGCAGCAGCGGATGCCAGCCAGGACCGCCCTTCACGAATGCTTGCCGTCCGGGACGAATACGTAGCCCACACCCCATACCGTCTGAATGTAACGGGGCTTGGAGGGATCGGGCTCGAGCATCCGGCGCAAGCGTGAAATTTGCACGTCGATCGAACGCTCCAGCGCGTCCCACTCGCGGCCGCGTGCCAACTGCATGAGCTTGTCACGGGTCAACGGCTCGCGCGGGTGCTTGACCAACGCCTTGAGTACCGCGAACTCACCGGTGGTGAGCATGTGTACCTCATCGCCGCGGCTCAGCTCACGGGTAGCCAGGCTCAGCACAAACTCGCCGAAGGTCACCTCTTCATCCTCGCCACCCGGTGCTCCGGGCACTTGCGGCGCCTGGCGGCGCAGCACGGCTTTGATCCGTGCGACCAGTTCACGGGGGTTGAAGGGCTTGGGCAAATAATCGTCGGCACCCTGTTCCAGGCCGAGAATCCGGCTGGCTTCATCACCCTTGGCGGTGAGCATGATAATCGGCGTGGTGTTTTCCTGATCGCGCAGGCGCTTGCAGGCGGTCATGCCATCTTCGCCCGGCAGCATCAGATCGAGCACAATCAGGGAGTACAGCTCGCGGGCCAGCAGCCGGTCCATCTGCTCGGTGTTTTCCACCGCGCGTACGCGGTAGCCTTGTTCTGTCAAAAAGCGCTCGAGTAACCGGCGCAATCGAACATCGTCATCAACAATCAGGATTTTTTCGCCTTCGCTGGTCATGCGTTTTCTCACTTTGTTCTGGTTTCAAGCATTGTCGCTGAAGCGGCCTGGCTGGGTGATCAGGCATTGTTACAAGAGGTTTCTTTTGTACAAGTTTTTCAGTGTCTTGGCCAGCCTTCTGCCGCGCTCGCAGAGTCGCCCCAACGACGGGTCTGTCGGTTATACTGCCCGGCCTGCCCACTTTGATCTGGATACTTCAGCATGCAATCTATTGCCTCGCGCATTGCCAGCGAACTGGCGGTTCGCCCGGAACAGGTCGACGCCACGCTCAAACTGCTCGATGAGGGCGCCAGCGTGCCGTTCATTGCTCGCTATCGCAAGGAGGTCACCGGCAGCCTGGATGACACGCAGCTGCGCTATCTTGAAGAACGGCTGCGTTACCTTCGGGAGATGGAAGACCGGCGTCAGAGCATTCTCAACAGCATTGCCGAGCAGGGCAAGCTGAGCGCCGAACTGGAGCGCGATATTCGCGCCGCCGAGACCAAGACCCGGCTCGAAGATCTGTACCTGCCGTACAAGACCAAGCGCCGCACCAAAGGTCAGATCGCCATTGAAGCCGGTCTCGAACCCTTGGCCAACCAGCTGTTCGATGATCCGCGCCTGAACCCGGAGCAGACGGCTGCCGGCTATGTCGATGCGGACAAGGGTGTTGCTGACACCAAGACCGCGTTGGACGGTGCAAAATATATTCTGATGGAGCGTTTCAGCGAGCAGGCCAGCCTGCTGGAAACGCTGCGGCGTGCGCTGCGTGACGACGGGCGCGTGGTGTCTAAACTGGTGCCGGGCAAGGAGCAGGACGGCGCCAAGTTTCGTGATTACTTCGATTATGCTGAAGCCCTCAGCAAGGTGCCGTCACACCGGGCGTTGGCGATTCTGCGTGGCCGCAACGAAGGCATGCTGAGTATCGCTCTGCAGCTGGGTGATGCGGATGCGCCTGCCGGCACCCCGCACCCTTGCGAGGGCATGATTGCCCAAGCGTTCGCGATAAAGGATCAAGGTCGCGCGGCGGACAAATGGCTAGCCGAAGTGGTGCGCTGGACCTGGCGGGTAAAGCTGCTTGGCCATCTGGAAACCGAGTTGCTGGGTAATCTGCGTGAAGCGGCCGAAGATGAAGCGATCCGCGTATTTGCCAGTAATCTCAAGGATCTGTTGTTGTCAGCGCCGGCCGGGCCGCGGGTTACGCTGGGGCTGGATCCGGGGCTGCGTACCGGGGTCAAGGTAGTGGTGGTCGATGCCACCGGCAAGCTGGTGGATTACACCACGGTCTTCCCCCATGCCCCGCGCAACCAATGGCAGGAATCGCTGGCGGCGCTCGCGGCGCTGAGCAAGAAGCACAGCGTGACCCTGGTGGCCGTCGGCAATGGCACGGCATCACGGGAATCGGACAAGTTGGCCGGCGAGTTGTTGAAACTCTGCCCGCAGTTGCCGATGCAAAAGATCATGGTCTCCGAAGCGGGCGCCTCGATCTATTCCGCGTCGGAACTGGCGGCCAAGGAGTTTCCCGAGCTGGATGTGACCTTCCGTGGCGCAGTGTCCATCGCCCGGCGCCTGCAGGACCCGCTGGCCGAGCTGGTCAAGATCGACCCGAAATCGATTGGCGTGGGCCAGTATCAGCATGACGTGTCGCAGGTAAAGCTGGCGCGCAGCCTGGACGCGGTGGTCGAGGATTGCGTCAACGCGGTCGGCGTCGATCTGAACACCGCATCCGCGCCCTTGCTGACGCGCGTTTCGGGCCTGAATCCGAGCATCGCGCAGAATATCGTCGATTACCGCGATCAGCATGGCGCCTTTGCCAGCCGCCGCGAGTTGCTCAAGGTCAGCCGCCTGGGCGACAAGACCTTCGAACAGGCCGCCGGTTTCCTGCGGGTCATGAACGGCAGCAATCCGCTGGACGCCTCTGCGGTGCATCCGGAGGCGTATCCGCTGGTCGAACGCATCGCCAGCGAAACCGGTCGGGACATTCGCAGTCTGGTCGGTGATTCGACCTTCCTGCGCCAGTTGGAGCCCTCGCGCTATACCGACGAACACTTCGGCGTACCGACGATCAGCGATATTCTCAAGGAGCTCGACAAGCCTGGCCGCGATCCGCGCCCGGAATTCAAGGCGGCGACCTTCCAGGACGGCGTGGAAAGCATCCGCGATCTGAAACCTGGCATGCAGCTCGAAGGTGTGGTCAGCAACGTCGCCAATTTTGGCGCCTTTGTTGATATCGGTGTACATCAGGATGGCCTGGTGCATATCTCCATGCTCGCCGAGCAGTTCGTCAAGGATCCGCGGGACGTGGTCAAGGCCGGCGATATCGTGCGCGTCAAGGTGATGGAGGTGGATATTGCGCGGCAACGCATCAGCCTGACCATGCGTCTGGCGGATGAGCCGGGTACCGGCACTGAGACGGCGGGGCCGGCGCCGCGCACGCAAGGTCAGCGCGGTAAAGCGCAGGGCAAGGGCCAGCCGCGCAATCAGTCTGCCGGGACTGGTGCGCCCGCGTCGGCCGGTGGTACCTTTGCCAACCTGTTTGCCAATGCCAAAGATCTGAAGAAGCGCTGAACATGAGCCTACACCCGAATTTGCAAGAGATCGCCAAGAACCGCATGAGCCCATTCACCCGGATGCTGGGTCTGGAATTCAAGTCCCAGGAGAAAGGCGTGTGCCGCTTGTTGCTGGCCATCCGCGAGGAGCATTTCAACAGCACGGCGCGGGTGCACGGCGGGGTGATTTTCTCGCTGCTCGATTCGGCCATGGGCGCCGCCGCCTTCAGCGTGCTGGAGCCGCACGAATCCACTGCTACAGTAGAATGCAAGATCAACTACACGCGCGCGGTGATCGGCGGCGAACTCGAGTGCATTGGCAAGGTCGTACATGCGGGCACCCGCACCGTGGTGGTGGATGGGGAGATCTGGCAGGATGGCGCATTGGTGGCCAAGGCGCTGGGCACCTTTGCCCGGATCTGATCCATACTAATCATGCTCAGGCTGGCGCGCAGAATGCGCTGCCAGCCTGACCGCTTCAGGAGTGGCAACCTTGTCACCAACGTTTAGCAACAATCTGGTATTGCTGTCCCAGCCGGTCTATCGCGAGCAGCTCAATGGCTGCCGGCATGGCATCGAGAAAGAAAGCCTGCGCACCACCCACAACGGTGATCTGGCGCGCACGCCGCATCCGCTGGCGCTCGGCTCGGCATTGACCCACCCGACCATCACCACCGATTATTCCGAAGCGCTGATCGAGCTGATCACCCCGGTCAGTACCAGTCTGGACACGCTGTTCGAGCATCTGGACGTAACCCATCGCTTCGTCTACAGCCAGTTGCACGACGAGTTGCTGTGGACGGAGTCGATGCCCTGCAAACTGCCGGTGGTGGATGCCGACATCCCGATTGCCTGGTACGGCACCTCGAACATCGGCATGCTCAAGCATATTTACCGCCGCGGCCTGGCGATCCGTTACGGCAAGGCCATGCAGTGCATCGCCGGCATTCATTACAATTTCTCGCTGCCACCCCAGCTCTGGGCTGTGCTGCAACAACAGGCTGGCGATGCGCGCTCGGCGCAGGACTATCAGTCCGAACGTTACATGGATCTGATCCGCAATTTCCGCCGCTATGCCTGGCTACTGATGTATCTGTTTGGCGCCTCTCCGGCGGTCTGCGCGACCTTTCTGCAGGGCCGTGACCACAAACTGCTGCCGCTGGGCGAAAAAACCCTGTATCTGCCCCACGCTACCAGCCTGCGGATGAGTGACCTGGGTTACAACAACGACGCCCAGTCCGGTCTGAATGTCTGTTACAACAGCCTGGACAGCTACATCGCCAGCATGCAGGAGGCGATCAGCCTGCCCTATGCGCGCTACGCGCAGATGGGTACGCATGACGCCCAGGGGCAGTGGCAACAACTGAATACCAATCTGCTGCAGATCGAGAACGAGTTCTACAGCCCGATTCGTCCCAAGCGCGTGACCCGCAGTGGCGAAAAGCCGGTGCATGCCCTGGCCTCACGCGGTGTCGAGTACATTGAAGTGCGCTGCATGGATATCGATCCCTTTGTGCCCTTGGGCATAGAGCCGGCGAGTGCGCGCTTCCTCGACAGCTTTCTGCTGTATTGCGCCTTGCAGGACAGCCCGGCGCTGACCGATGAGGGCTGTGTCGAGACCGGTGATAATTTTGCCCTGGCGGTCAAACGCGGCCGCGAGCCGGGTCTGCAGCTGAGTGATCATGGCCAGACTAAGGATCTCAAGGCATGGGGCCTGGCGCTGCTGGATGATATTGGCCGCTGTGCGGACCTGCTGGACAGCAGCCACCAGACCAGTGCCTACCGCGATAGCCTGGCTATGCAGCGGGCCAAACTGGAGGATCCGGCACTGACGCCCTCGGCGCGGGTGCTGGTGGCGCTCGCCGAGCACGACAACAGCTTTTTCCACTTTGCCCTGGCCCAGTCGCAAGCCCATGCTCGCGAACTGCTCAGTCAGCCGTTGGATGCCGAAACACTGCAAGCGTGTCAGGCGCAAGTGGCGGGCTCCCTGGCCGAGCAGGCGGCTATAGAAGCCGCGGATGAGATCGATTTTGACCGTTTTGTCGCCAGCTATTTAAGCCAGCGCGCCTGAAATCCGGGCGCGCTGACCCGCTCGGCGACGGCTTATTGGGCAACCAGGTTGGTGAACAGAAGGTCATCTACCAGCGGTTGGCCTTCTTCCTCTTCCAGCACCCTGCGGACGGCCTCCAGGGCCTCCAGTTTCAGCTGCTCCTTGCCTTCCAGTGTCGCCAGTCCGTCCGGCGTCTGACGGCCGAACAAGGAGACCAGCGCGTTGCGAATCAGCGGGTCATGGTACTGGATGCGCTCTACGGCGGTGGGATCGTTGGCCCGTAGCGCCACATCGACTTTCAGGTACTGGATGCGCGGCCCTGGCCCAAGGGTGCCGACAA
>JAWOGT010000314.1:0-7778 GCA_046496585.1 Halopseudomonas sp. | reverse complement strand
CTGTCCATCCAGCCGTTTGACCAGCACCGGAATATCACCGACCTGCTGAACCTCAGAGGCCAGATCAGAACCCGCAGCACTCGCGGCCTTGGCCTTGCACTGCTGCAGATCCTTCTCCAGCTGACGGGTGCGTTCCAGCGTGCTGGCGAGCTTGTCGAGCAGCGTTTCGCGACTGCCCTTGAGCATCTGCGCCAGCTGACGCAGCTGCTCTTCAGCCTCCAGCACGACGTCCAAAGCGCCCTGCCCGGTCACCGCCTCGATACGCCGTACGCCAGAGGCGATACCGCTTTCGTTAGTGATCTTGAACAGGCCAATATCGCCGGTACGCGATACATGCGTGCCGCCACACAATTCGACGGAAAAGCCGTCGCCCATGGTCAACACGCGGACTTCGTCACCGTATTTCTCGCCGAACAAGGCCATCGCGCCTTTGCGCTTGGCTGTCTCGATATCCGTCACTTCAATGGCTGCCGCGGTATTCAGGCAGATATGTTGGTTGACCAGGCGTTCCAGGGTGCGCAGCTGCTCCGGCCTGATCGGCTCGGGGTGACTGAAATCGAAGCGCAAACGCTGGCTGTCGACCAGCGAGCCTTTCTGGCTGACATGCTCACCGAGCACCTGACGCAATGCCGCGTGGAGCAAATGCGTCGCCGAGTGATTACGCTTGGTCGCCAGGCGCACAGCGTCATCCACTACCGCCTTGATGCTGGCACCCTTGCTCAGGCTGCCCTTGACTACCACACCGTGGTGCAGGTGGGCCGCGCCGACTTTGGTGGTATCGCGGACATCAAAACGCACCCCGGCGCCGTCGAGATAGCCATTGTCGCCAACCTGCCCGCCAGACTCGGCGTAGAACGGCGTCTGGTCCAACACCACCACGCCAGATTCACCCTCTTCGAGCTTGTCCACGGCCTGACCATCGCGCAGCAGCGCAATAATCTGACCCGCACCGGACGTGGCATCGTAGCCCTGGAAGCGGGTCTGCACATCGATCTTCAGCAGCCCATTGTAATCCATGCCGAACTGGCTGGCCGAGCGGGCACGCTCACGCTGAGCGTCCATGGCCTGCTCGAAACCGGCCTCGTCAATAGCCAGACCGCGCTCGCGGGCGATATCGGCTGTCAGGTCCATCGGAAAACCGTAGGTGTCATACAGCTTGAACACCACATCACCGGGTATTTCCGTGCCCTTGAGAGCAACCAGATCCTGCTCGAGAATCTTCAGGCCCTGCTCCAGCGTCTTGGCAAACTGCTCTTCCTCAGCCTTGAGCACGCGCTCGATATGCGCCTGCTGGGTTTTCAGCTCGGGGAAGGCCTCGCCCATCTCGGCGACCAATGCCGCCACAATCTTGTAGAAGAACACCCCCTGGGCGCCAAGCTTGTTGCCGTGACGGCAGGCGCGGCGGATGATCCGGCGCAGCACGTAGCCGCGACCCTCGTTGGACGGCTGCACGCCGTCAGCGATCAGAAAGCTGCACGAGCGGATATGATCAGCGACCACCTTCAGCGAGGCCGCATTGTTCTGCTCGCAGCCAATCGCCTGGGCAGAAGCGGACAGCAGGCTCTGGAACAGGTCGATTTCATAGTTGGCATGCACATGCTGCATCACCGCACTGATGCGTTCCAGACCCATGCCGGTGTCGACGCTGGGTGCTGGCAGCGGATGCATAACGCCGTCAGCTGTGCGATTGAACTGCATGAAGACGTTGTTCCAGATCTCGATATAGCGGTCGCCGTCTTCTTCGGGACTGCCCGGCGGGCCACCCCAGATGTCGGCGCCATGATCGAAAAAGATTTCGCTGCACGGGCCGCAGGGGCCGGTATCACCCATCGCCCAGAAATTGTCCGAGGCATAGGGCGCGCCCTTGTTGTCACCGATACGCACCATATGCGCTTCGGGCACACCGACTTCCTGGGTCCAGATGTCGTAGGCCTCATCATCGGTGGCGTAGACGGTAACCCAGAGTTTGTCCTTGGGCAGGTTCAGCCACTGCTCGGAGGTCAGGAACTCCCAGGCATACAGAATCGCGTCGCGCTTGAAATAGTCACCGAAGCTGAAATTACCCAGCATTTCGAAGAAGGTGTGGTGCCGCGCGGTATACCCGACGTTCTCCAGATCATTGTGCTTGCCGCCGGCCCGTACGCATTTCTGGCTGCTGGTGGCGCGCGTATAGGCACGCTTCTCCAGGCCCAGAAAGCAGTCCTTGAACTGGTTCATCCCTGCGTTGGTAAACAGCAGGGTCGGGTCGTTCTCCGGAATCAACGAACTGGAGGCGACACGCTGGTGCCCTTTCTGTTCGAAAAAGTGGAGGAAGGCTTCACGGATCGCTGCGCTTTTCATAGGTCCCTTACCAGAATCGGCTGTGCCTGCGCTAGAGCCTGCAGGCGGAATCAGGGGCGCATTATATAGGCATAGAGCCTGCACTTGCATCATGCGCAAGGCTTAATCTGTCTATTGCTGGCATAGTCAGAGCGCCAATTCGATGGCCTTGATGAACGCGGGGTCTTCGGGCGAGACCTGGCTGGGGAAACTGCCAACCACCTTGCCTTCACGATCCAGCAGGTACTTGTGAAAATTCCAGCCGGGAGCCTGACCGGCTTGCTCGGCCAGCTCCCGGTACAGTGGGTGGGCCTGGTTGCCGGTAATCCGCTGTGGCTCGGTCATGGCAAAAGTGACGCCATAATTGACATAACAGACGTCGGCAATGGCTTCCTTGTCCTGGGCTTCCTGGCGGAAATCGTTGGAAGGCACGCCAATCACCTCGAGCCCCTGGTCACGGTAGCGCTGGTATACCGCTTCCAGGCCCTTGAACTGCGGCGTGAAGCCACAAAAACTCGCGGTATTGACCACGATCAGCGGTTTACCCGCATAGCGCTCACAGAGATTGATACTGTCTTTGGAGCGCAGCGCCTGCATGTCCTGTTTGAGAACATCGGCGCAGTCGGCCAGCGCCAGCGGGCTGACCAGCAGACACAGTGGCAGGCACAGGAATCGAACGGAACGAAGAACAGGGCGAGACATGCGACTAACTCCGCGAGTGCTGATGACAACCGCAGTATAGAGCAGAGGCCAGGGCCGCAGACTTACCGCCTGTAACCCGGTATGTCAGGCGCCGTAGGGGTCGGGCGCATGCGCAGCGTCACGTCCGACCAGCGCTACCGCGCGCACCAGCGTACCGGCACGCAAGCGCAGTCGCTCTGCAGCCTGAGGCGCCACCACCAGGGTACCTGCAGCGACCCGTGCCGGGGTGCTGATAATTCGGCAATCAGGGCGGCTGCGATTATGCACCAGGTAGGGCTCGGCCTCCTCGCCCGGCGTACCGATCGACAGCAGCAGCAATTGGCTTTCACGTACCGCACGGATCTGCGCCAACGGCGCCTCAAGCGTGGCACCGCCGTCGAAGATATCGATATAACCCTGATAGGTCATACCCTCCTCCTTGAGCATCGCCAATCCCGGCTCAGAATCCGGATGTACCTGCCCCATCGCATCGCGTGCAGCCTGACTGAGAAAACAGGCGTACAGCGGAAAGCGCGGCATCATTTCGGCGATAAACGCCTTGTTGCCGATGCCCGTCAGATAGTCCGCCTGGGCGAAATCCATCTTGAAGAAATGCTGGCCCAGACTGTCCCAGAAGGGCGATCGGCCAACCGCGTCGGACAAGCCGCGCATCTCGACAATCACCTGTGCGGAAAAATGCGCGGCATATTCGGCCATAAACAGGAAGCGCGCCTTGGAAATAAGCCGGCCCTTCCCGCTTTGCCGGTGTTCACTGGGCAAGTATAGAGAGCACAAGGCTGTGGCAGCGGTCAGGTCATTGACCAGAAACAGGGTCGGATGTTGCTTATACACACCCAGGTCGCGGCTGGCAGTGACCGTCAGGCCCATCCGATAGCTGTACCATGGTTCACGCATGCCAGCGGCGGCCAGCATGCCACTGGTCCCGATCACCTGACCATCCTGATCCTCGAGGACAAACAGATAATCCGCGTCGGCCCGCTCCACCTGCCCGAGAAAACTGCGCTCCACCGTGTGCAAGCGTCGCACCAAACGCTCTTCGCTGGCTGGCAGCGTGGTCAAGCCTGAGCCCGCATTGACGGCCATGTCCATCAGGACCTGGAGGTCGTTTGCCCGAGCGCTGCGTACCAGCATGCTATACCCCCTTGACCAGGCGCAAACGATCGCCCGTGGTGACCTGCAGCACATCGGCATCACGCTGAGACAACACCAGGTTCTCATCGGCAACCCAAGCCAGATCCAGGCAGGCCGCGCGAAAGTTACCCAGCTGTTGATTCGCCACTAGCCAGCTGCCATTTGGCTGGGCGGGAGCGCCCACCTCAACCTGCACCAGTTGGCTGTTGCGGGTACTGTGCAGCTCGCTGGTACGGGCATGCACTACCGGCCCACCGTCAAAAATGTCGACATAATTGTCCGTCTCGAAACCTTCGCGCATCAGCACATCAAAAATCGCCTGGGCTGAGGGATGCACTTGGCCGATCACCTCCTGCGCGGCATAGGAAAGCATTGGCACGTATATCGGATAACCCGGCATCAGTTCAGCCAGAAAGCTGCGCCCGCGACTGCTGCCAATCTGTTCCGCCTCGCTGTAACTGACCGCAAAGAAATGCCGGCCCAGCGCATCCCAGAAAGGCGCATTGCCCTGCTCATCACTGACGCCGGCAATTTCCACCGACGTGGAATCGGCAAAGCGCTGCGGATGACTGGCCATAAACAGCAGCCGACCCCGGGCATTCAGCTCAATCCAAGGCGCTTGCTGAAACGTCGGCTGCAGATAAAATCCCGCCAGCAGACTGTGCCCGGTGAGATCATGGCAGAGTGAAAGAACGTGAATCCGGTTGTGCAGACCCAGTTCGCGCGACGCATGCACAAACATTTCATTGCGGAAGGTGTAGAACGGCTCGGTAAAGCCCGCAGAAGCAATGATACTGCTGCAGCCTGCCAGCTGACCGGTCCGGGTATCTTCGATGACGAAAAAATAGCGTTCTTCGCCGCTGAAGCTGACGTCCTCGGCCATGGAAGCTTCGGAGACTTCGATGATATTCGCCAGCCGCGCCGTATCGGCAGGCAACGCCGTCACCCCGACCGGGCTGGCGGCGGCCAGGCGTTCGATTTCAGGCAGGTCAGTCATTCTGCTCAGGCGTTGAACCAGCATCCAGGTGCTCTCCGAAAGGCTAACCGACCAACCTGGCCAGGGCTTTACTCAGACGTTCCAGGCCATCGCGAATATCCTCTTCGGGGATAATCAGGCTCGGCGCAAGACGAATCACATCCGGCCCGGCCTGCAGTACCAGCAAGCCTTCCTGCTGAGCGGCTTCCTGGATCTGTCGCGCCTGACCCTTCCAGGCTTCGGAGAGCACTGCCCCGAGCAACAGCCCACTGCCACGCACCCGGGAAAATACCGGATAGACTTCGGCAATCGCCAGCAAGCCTTCGACCAGCAACTGGTGACGGCGCTCAACCCCCTCCAGCACCTCGGGCGTATTGATAATATCCAGCACCCGTTCAGCCACCGCGCAACCCAGCGGGTTACCGCCATAGGTGCTGCCATGGGTGCCCACGCCGAAGTGGCTGGCCACCTTGTGGGTGGTCAACATGGCGGCAATCGGAAAGCCGCCGCCCAGGCTCTTGGCGCTGGTCAGGATGTCCGGTTGCACGCCGCTGTGCATATAGGCATACAGCTTGCCGGTGCGACCCATGCCGCACTGCACCTCGTCGAAAATCAGCAGCGCGTCGTATTTATCGCACAACTCACGCACCGCCTGCAGATAGCCCATCGCGGCAGGAATGACCCCGCCCTCGCCCTGAATCGGCTCGACCACGACCGCACAAGTTCGTGCCGACATCTGCGCCTCGAGCGCTGCCAGATCGTTGTACGGCACATGGCTGATACCTTCCAGCGCCGGGCCGAAACCCTGGGAATATTTCGGCTGGCCACCGACACTGACGGTAAACAGCGTGCGTCCGTGGAAACTGTTGGTGCAGGCGATGATCTCGTGCTTGTCTGGACCGGCCACCTCATGAGCCCAACGCCGCGCCAGCTTGAAGGCTGCTTCATTGGCCTCCGCCCCGGAGTTGGCAAAAAACACCTTGTTGGCAAAGGTCGCGTCGATCAGCTTGCTGGCCAGGCGCAGTGCCGGCTCATTGGTCATGATATTGGATACGTGCCAGAGCTTGCCGGCCTGCTCGGTCAACGCCGCTATCATGCCCGGATGGGCATGGCCCAGCGCATTGACGGCAATACCGCCAGCCAGATCAATATATTCACGGCCCTGCTGATCCCACAGGCGGGAACCCAGGCCGCGCACCGGGATCATGTCCACGGGAGCATAATTGGGCACCATGACCCGGTCGAAATCCGCCCGGCCTACCTGCATTGACTCTGACATTACCTGTTCTCCTGTCGCTGCCCTGTTAAGCAGCCTGTGTAACCGACTGTATTAGTGCCTGTATCAATAGTAACCAGATCGTTCAACTTTCCACTTTCGCGCTGGCATCTACCGCCTGCTGCGCGCGGCGCTGGTTGCGATCTTCCCGGGGCGTGATACCGAAACAATTCCGATAGGCACTGGAAAAGTGCGGCCCCGAGGAAAACCCGCAGGACAGGCCGATCTGGATAATCGACTTGCTGGTCTGCAGCAGCATCTGCCGCGCGCGATTGAGCCGCAATTCAAGATAGTACTGCGACGGTACGCTATTGAGATACTGCTTGAAAATACGTTCTAACTGGCGCCGCGAAACGCACACATGCCGAGCGATCTCGTCGGTAGTCAGTGGCTCTTCAATATTCGACTCCATCAATATCACCGCCTGCGTCAGCTTCGGATGCGTGCTGCCCAGACGATTGCGCAGCGGGACGCGCTGCTTCTCGCTGCCATCGCGCAGCCGCTCGACAATCAGATCCTCGGCGACCAGCGCCGCCAGATCCTGGTCCTGCTCTTCAGCCAGTACGCTGAGAAACAAATCCAGGGTGGCCTGACCGCCACTGCTGGTCAGCCGGCCGCGATCAGTCTCAAACAGCTCGTTGCCGGCAATAATGCTGGGGAAGCGTTCGCGAAACTCATCAATCAGCCGCCAATGCACGGCGCAGCGGTACCCATCCAGCAAGCCGGCCATGGCTAACGGAAATACGCCACCTTCAAGGCCTCCCAGCACCACACCTTCGCGGGCAAGGGTGCGACATTGCTGGGCCAGTCCGCTACTGAGTATCGCCGGCAAGCTTGCCTGATCAGCGACCAGCCACAACCGGGCATAACCGCGCAATGGCTGGGGCAGCACTCTGGCCGGCAGCTGCCAGCCTTCCGGACTGAGTAACGGCCGCTCATCCAGAGTGAAGCAGTCGGCCTGATATAGCGCGGCCTCAGCCATCTTGTTGGCTGAACGCAAGACAGACAGTGCCGGCATCACCGCACCCGGATGAGTACCCGGCCACAGCAAAAAGGCCACTCGCCGCAGCTCACCCGCCATACATTGACCTGCGCACACCCTGCCAACCGAACATGATCTGTTTCAGTCCCGATTTTGCAAAAACGCATTGTGCCACAAGCACTGGGGGCTGGCATCGGTGCCTGACTACAAAAGCGCGCGCCACACCGCGGGCAAAAAAAAACGCACTGCCGTAGCAATGCGTTTTTCCGTGAGTGCTCAGGTTGCTTAGCGGTAAGCTTCAAACAACCCGGTCGCCCCCATACCACCGCCTACGCACATGGTCACGATGCCGTAACGCAGATTGCGCCGCTGCAGTTCGCGGACCAGATGGC
>JAWOGT010000250.1:0-10336 GCA_046496585.1 Halopseudomonas sp. | reverse complement strand
TAAACTTCCAGTATTTAAATCAAGGAATGTTATATAATTTTTGTTGTTAGGTTTTTTAGAAATTAATAAAAGTTATCTGGCCATTCTCGCCGTGCTGCTGGTCGCAGCGCTGCTGGGCATGGCGGTAGCCGAGGATCCCGGTTACATATTGATTGCCTGGCGCAACATGTCGATCGAAACCAGTATCTGGGTCGGCGTCGGTTTTCTGCTGGTCCTGTGGCTGTTGCTCTCGCTGTTGCGGGCAGTGATCAGGGTGCTGAATGTGTCCGGACGGCGCATCAATCCCTGGTCCCGGCTTAACCGCGAGCGGCGTGCCAATCAGGTGACGACGCGCGGTCTGCTGGAGTTTGCCGAGGGTCATTGGAGCGATTCACTGCGACTGCTCAAGCGCTCTGCGCCGCATACCGAACAACCCTTGATCAACTATCTGGCGGCGGCGCGCGCCGCCCATGAGCTTGAGGACTACGCCGAATGTGACAGCCTGCTGCGCGAAGCCTACGAGACTACGCCGAAGGCCGACGTCGCCATTGCCGTGACCCAGGCGCAGTTGCAGATCGCCCGTGGCCAGCTGGAACAGGCATTGGCGACCCTGACCCGGCTGCGCAAGGACCACCCCAAGCACCTGTATGCACTCAAGCTGATAGGGCAGCTGTATGCGCGCCTGGAGGACTGGACGCGCCTGGAGCAACTGTTGCCGGAGCTGCGCCGTCACAAGCTGCTCAAACCCGCCGATCAACAGGCACTCGAGCACCAGGTCTATACCGCGCTGCTGACGCAGGCCGGCCAGCGTGGCCAGCATCAGGAGCCGGGCCAAACCAATGCGGTGACCGCGGTCTGGGAACCCTTGCCGAAGACGCTCAAGCAAGACCCGGCGTTGATCGAGGTCTACTGTCTGCAGCTGCGTGCGCTGGGTCAGGCGGAGCGGGTCGAAGAGACCTTGCGCCACGCACTGCGCGACAACTTCAACGAGCGGCTGGTGCATCTATATGGATTGGTGCAGGGCAAGGATCCCGCCCGGCAACTGACCACCGCGGAGCACTGGTTAGCAGAGCATCCACACAACGCCACGTTATTGCTCGCACTGGGGCGCCTGGCGCTGCGCAACAGCTTGTGGGGCAAGGCCCGGGAATACCTGGATGCCAGCTATGGCAGCAAGCGGGATATCCAGACCTGCGCAGAGCTGGTGCGGCTGCTCGAACACCTGGGTGATCAGGCGGCCAGCCAGGCCATGTTGCGCCAGGGGTTTGCGCTCATGGTCAGCGACCTTCCCGAACTGCCGATGCCGGCACCGCGCTGAGATACTGAGCGCCGCTCCTGCGTTCAGCTGCGCGGTGCGTAGCTGAACGCATCGGCATGCATCTGCGCTGCGGGCATGCCCGCGTCGCTCAGGGCGTCCAGGGTGGCGTAGACCATCGGCGGTGAACCGCTGACATAGAACTCGTATTGACTCAGATCGCCCAGGTCATCTCTGATGGCCTGATGCAGAAGGCCCTGGCGGCCACTCCACTCGGGATGATCGCTGACGACCTTGTGCAGCACCAGTTGCTCATGCTGTTGCCAGGATTCCCAGTGGGCCGCCCGGTACAGCTCATCACCATGGCGCACGCCCCAGTACAGATGCACCGTATGGGCGAAGCCGATGCTGAGCAAATGCTGGACCATGCTCTGCATCTGCGACAGGCCAGTGCCGGCGGCAATCAATACGATGGGTCGGTCCGGTAGTTGAGCCAGATGGCAGTCGCCCAGCGGGATCTGCACGTGGGCGATACGCTCACGGCCAAGCGCTTCAAGCAATGCCAGGGTAGCCGGTTCGCGTCCGAGAATATGCAATTCCAGATCGCGACCCTCATGTGGAGCCGAGGCGATGGAGAAGGCCGAGGCTTCGCCGTCGGGACGCTTGAGTAGCAGATACTGGCCGGCATGAAACTGCAGCGGCTTGCCCGCGGGCATGCGCAGCAGCACCCGCCACACATCACCACCCATCGGTTCGCAAGCGCTTACCTGGCAGGCAATGTCGTTCAACGGTAATTCGTGTGGAGCCAAGATACCCTCCCAAAAAAGTTCGCAATCCTGCAGCGGCTCAGCCAGACAGGTGTAGAGTTCGCCATCAGTGAGTGTCTGCCCAGCCTGCAGGGCGCTACCGCTCAACAGGCTGGCCACGCAGATATGACAATTGCCGTTGCGGCAGCTCTGTGGTGCGCTAAAGCCCAAGCGGCGTGTGCCATCGAGAAAGCGTTCACCGGGCAACAGCTGTAGGCGCTGCCCGGATGGCTGCAAGCTTAGCGCAAAGGCGGACACTGCGGCGGATTCAGTCAATCCCCAGCTCCGCCCAGAGGCTGTCCACCCGTTGCTTGACCGCCGGATCCTGACTGATCGCCACGCCCCATTCGCGGCTGGTTTCTCCCGGCCACTTGTTGGTCGCGTCCAGGCCCATCTTGCTGCCCAGGCCGGATACCGGCGAGGCAAAGTCCAGGTAGTCGATCGGCGTGTTGTCGATCATCACCGTATCGCGCTTGGGGTCCATGCGCGTGGTAATGGCCCAGATCACATCATTCCAGTCGCGGATATTGATGTCGTCATCGGTAACGATAACGAACTTGGTATACATGAACTGGCGCAGGAAGCTCCAGACACCGAGCATCACGCGCTTGGCATGGCCCGGGTACTGCTTCTTGATCGAGACCACTGCCATGCGGTAGGAGCAACCCTCCGGCGGCAGGTAGAAATCGGTTATTTCCGGAAACTGCTTTTGCAGAATCGGCACGAAGACTTCATTCAAGGCCACGCCGAGGATCGCCGGCTCATCCGGTGGCCTGCCGGTGTAAGTACTGTGATAGATCGGTTTTTCCCGGCTGGTGATGCGCTCGACGGTAAATACCGGGAAGCGATCGACCTCGTTGTAGTAACCGGTATGGTCGCCAAAGGGGCCTTCCTCGGCCATTTCGCCGGGATGGATCACGCCCTCAAGGACGATCTCGGCGCTGGCCGGTACCTGCAGGGCTGAGCCGCGGCACTTGACCAGTTCGGTACGCTGGCCGCGCAACAGGCCGGCAAAAGCGTATTCGGACAAGCTGTCAGGCACCGGGGTGACCGCGCCAAGAATGGTTGCCGGATCAGCGCCGAGTGCCACGGCAATCGGAAAGGGTTCGCCGGGATGTTTGTCACACCATTCCTTGAAGTCCAATGCGCCGCCGCGGTGGCTCAGCCAGCGCATGATCAACTTATTGCGGCCAATGACCTGCTGGCGATAAATGCCCAGGTTCTGCCGTTCCTTGTTCGGACCCTTGGTCACCACCAGGCCCCAGGTAATCAGCGGGCCGGCATCGCCAGGCCAGCAGGTCTGCACCGGGATAGCGCCCAGGTCGACGTCTTCACCTTCCTGAATCAGCGCCTGGCAGGGCGCGTCACGTACCACCTTGGGCGCCATGGCAAGCACTTTCCTGAAGATCGGCAGCTTCGACCAGGCATCTTTCAAGCCCTTTGGCGGATCGGGCTCCTTGAGAAACGCCAGCAGTTTGCCGATCTCGCGCAGCTCGCTAACCTGTTCTGCGCCCATGCCCATGGCCACCCGTTGCGGCGTACCGAACAGATTGCCCAACACTGGCATGCTGTAGCCGGTGGGATTCTCGAAGAGCAGCGCCGGGCCACCCTTGCGCAGGGTGCGGTCGCAGATTTCGGTCATTTCCAGTACGGGGGAGACGGGCGTCTGGATGCGCTTGAGTTCGCCGCGCTGTTCCAGGCCTTTGATGAAATCACGTAGATCGGAGTATTGCATTGGAGCTTCAAGCCTCAAGCGGCAAGCGGCAAGTTGGCAGTGCAAATCTGCTGCTTGGGGGTTTGACGTGGTGCGTATTATGCCGACTACCCGGGAGGGGTAGTCGGATAAATTGCTACAAGCTGGTACAAACAGCTTGCAGCTTGCAGCTTGCCGCTGCGGCTTAGTTCTTGCTGCGCTTCATCGACTGGAAGAATTCATCGTTGGTCTTGGTGTCTTTAAGACGGTCAAGGAGGAATTCGATAGCGGCGATTTCGTCCATCGAGTGCAGGATCTTGCGCAGAATCCACATCCGCTGCAGTTCATCTTCGCTGGTCAGCAACTCTTCACGGCGCGTACCGGAGCGGTTGATGTTGATCGCCGGGAATACGCGGCGTTCGGCAATCTTGCGATCCAGGTGGATCTCCATGTTGCCGGTGCCCTTGAATTCCTCGTAGATCACTTCGTCCATCTTCGAGCCGGTATCGACCAGAGCGGTGGCGATAATGGTCAGACTGCCGCCTTCCTCGATGTTCCGCGCAGCGCCGAAGAAACGCTTGGGTTTCTCCAGGGCGTGGGCGTCAACACCCCCGGTGAGGACCTTGCCGGAGCTCGGGATCACGGTGTTGTAGGCCCGTGCCAGACGGGTAATGGAGTCAAGCAGGATGATCACGTCTTTCTTGTGCTCAACCAGGCGTTTGGCCTTTTCGATGACCATTTCGGCCACTTGCACGTGGCGGCTCGGCGGCTCGTCGAAGGTCGAGGCAACCACTTCGCCGCGCACGGTGCGCTGCATTTCGGTCACTTCTTCCGGACGTTCATCGATCAACAGCACAATCAGATGGCATTCCGGGTTGTTGCGCGCAATATTGGCTGCGATGTTCTGCAGCATCAGCGTCTTACCGGCTTTCGGCGGTGCGACCAGCAGGCCACGCTGACCCTTGCCGATCGGTGCGCACAGGTCGATGATCCGCGCCATCAGGTCTGCGGTGGAGCCGTTACCGGCTTCCATGGTCAGACGCTGGGTCGGGAACAACGGTGTCAGGTTTTCGAACAGGATCTTGCTCTTGGTATTTTCCGGCTTGTCGAAGTTGATCGAGTCAACCTTGAGCAGCGCAAAATAGCGTTCGCCATCTTTTGGCGGACGAATTTTGCCGGAGATACTGTCGCCCGTGCGTAGGTTGAAACGGCGGATCTGGCTGGGTGAGACATAAATGTCGTCAGGGCCGGCCAGGTAGGAGGAGTCTGCAGAGCGCAGAAAACCGAATCCGTCCTGGAGAATTTCCAGCACGCCGTCGCCGTGAATATCTTCACCGCCTTTGGCATGTTTCTTCAGGGTTGCGAAAATCACGTCCTGTTTACGGGACCGGCCCATATTTTCCAGGCCCATCTGTTCGGCGATTTCCAGCAGTTCGGTAATTGGCTTTTGTTTGAGTTCAGTCAGGTTCATAGGGTCGGTAGGATATTGTGTCTGTCGGCAGGACGGGTTAGTAACAGGCCGCCATAAAGGCTATGGGGCGATGGGTTTGGCTGATGCAGGGAAGCCAGGGCCGCAGGGTGCGACAAGGGATTAAGTACAAATCTAGCACTGCTTGGGAGTGACGTCCATACCCGACAAGCAGAAAAATCCCCCCGACCCTAAAAAACCTGTCGGGGGAGGGTCAATCAGATGTTGCTGTCGAGAAAGGCGGCCAACTGCGACTTGGACAGTGCACCGACTTTGGTGGCCTCGATGTTGCCACCCTTGAACAGCATCAACGTCGGGATGCCACGCACGCCATATTTGGGTGGTGTGTCGGTGTTCTCGTCAATGTTCAGTTTGCAGATTTTCAGCTTGCCTTGGTATTCCTTGGCAATCTCATCCAGCACCGGGGCTATCATCTTGCATGGGCCACACCATTCCGCCCAGTAGTCCACCAGAACGGGACCATCTGCCTTCAGCACTTCGCTGTCGAAGCTGCCATCGGTGACATGCACGATCAAATCACTCATTAGTCTCTCCAGGGGATCAAAGGGCTATTGGGAGCCACTATAGCATCACCGTTGCCGGTAGCGGAAGGCGCAAGCCGGCAGGCACAAGGTCACGCTGGGGTGTTAGAATTCGCACACACACCTCACGAGGCGGGCGCACGGTGCAAAGAAAACAAGCTGACTTTCCAGTGGTCGCGGCGATTGACCTGGGGTCAAACAGCTTTCATATGGTGCTGGCCAAGGTCGACCATGGCGAAATTCGCATTCTCGAGCGTCTGGGTGAAAAGGTCCAATTGGCTGCGGGCCTGAACGATCAGGGCGAATTGAGCGAAGAAGCGATGCAACGCGGTGTTGATTGTTTGCGCCGCTTTGCCCAGCTGACCAATGGTCTGCCTGACGGCGCGGTGCGTATCGTCGGCACCAATGCGCTGCGCGAAGCGCGTAACCGGGCGCAGTTCATGCGCCAGGTGCGGCAGATCATCGGCCACCGGGTGGATGTGATCTCGGGCCGCGAAGAGGCCCGGCTGATTTATCTCGGCGTGGCGCATACCCAGGCTGATGATGCGGGCAAGCGGCTGGTCGTCGACATCGGTGGCGGCAGTACCGAGTTCATCGTTGGCGAACGCTTCGAGTCGATTCTGCGGGAGAGCCTGCAGATGGGCTGCGTATCCTTTACCCGCCGCTATTTCGCGGATGGCAAGGTGACGCCCGGGCGCTATGCCCAGGCCTACACCGCCGCTCGTCTGGAGCTGATGCCGATCGAACAGGCCATTCAGCGCCTGGGCTGGCAGGATGCGGTGGGTGCCTCGGGCACCATTCGGACCATTCGGCAGTGCATACAGTCTACCGGGCGCAGCCAGGATGAATTGACGCCGGAGGGCTTGCTCTGGCTCAAGCGCAAGCTGTTCAAGGCCGGACAGGTCGACAAGCTGGAGATTCCCGGTCTGAAGCCAGACCGCAGGCCGATCCTGCCCGCGGGCCTGGCGATACTCGAGGCGATTGTCGACGCCCTGGGGGTTCAGGTCATGAGCCATTCGGACGGTGCGTTGCGCGAGGGCGTGCTCTATGACTTGGTCGGCCGCCATCAGCATGAGGATGTTAGAGAGCGTACTGTGAGCGCGCTCATGGAACGCGGCCATGTGGACCTGGAACAGGCTGCGCGGGTCGAAAGCAAGGCGCTAAGTCTGCTTGGCCGGGTAGCTGCGGCCTGGCAGCTGGAGGATGACAAGCAGGCTGACATGCTCTGCTGGGCCGCGCGGGTCCATGAAGTCGGTCTGGATATAGCGCATAGCCAGTATCACAAGCACGGTGCCTATCTTCTCGAGCATGCTGACCTGGCCGGGTTTTCCCGTCAGGAGCAGCAGGCACTGGCGTTGCTGGTGCGTGGGCACCGGCGCAGCTTGCCGAGTGCCGAGCGCTTGTCGGAGATCGGTGAGGAGGCGGTGACGCTGCTACGGCTCTGTATGCTGCTGCGTCTGGCTATTCTGTACCACCATATCCGCGGTAATCAGACTATGCCCGAGATGGAAGTACAGGCCGGTGCTGACTATCTGCAGGTACAGTTGCCGGAGGGCTGGCTGGATGCCAATCCCTTGACCCAGGCTGACTTCGCTCAGGAAGCGCAGTTCTGGGCCAAGGCCGGTTACACGTTAACCGTGCGCTGAGGCGAGCCGACCAGCTTTTCCAGCAGCGCACTCTGCGCGCTGCGGGGCAGTTGGTTGCCGGTTGGACTGCTGCGCACGTAGGTCCCGTCGGTTTGCAGTACCCAGCTTTGGGTGTTGTCGGTCATGAAGACGTGCAATTCCTGTTTGGCGCGACTGATGAGTTTCTTGCCCTCCAGCGGGAAACAGGTTTCCACGCGCTTGTCGAGGTTGCGCTCCATCAAGTCGGCACTGGACATCCATACCTGCTCCTGGCCGTCATTGAGAAAGTAATAGACCCGGCTGTGCTCCAGAAAGCGGCCGATGATCGAGCGCACGCTGATGTTGTGCGATACGCCCGGCACACCGGGCCGCAGACAACACATGCCGCGGATGATCAGGTCGATCTTCACGCCCGCCTGCGACGCCTTGTACAGCGCCTTGATGACCTTCGCATCGGTCAACGCATTGGCCTTGGCAATGATATGCGCCGGGCGGCCGGCTTGGGCTGTCAGGGTCTCGCGGTTGATCAGTTCGAGCAGGCGCTTTTTCAGGGTAAAGGGAGCCTGCAGCAGCTTCTTCATGCGTAGGGCCTTGCCCATGCCGATCAACTGGTTGAACAGCTTGTGCACGTCTTCGGTCAGTGCCAGGTCCGAAGTCAGAATGCTGTAATCGGTATACAGCCTGGCGTTGCCGGCGTGGTAGTTGCCGGTGCCCATATGCACATAACGCCGCAGCAGCTTGTCCTCGCGACGCAAAATCAGCATCATCTTTGCATGGGTCTTGAAGCCGACCACGCCATAGATCACCACGGCTCCGGCTTGCTGCAGGCGGCTGGCCAGCTGCAGGTTGGACTCTTCATCAAAGCGCGCGCGCAGTTCGATCACTACCGTGACTTCCTTGCCGTTCCTGGCCGCTTCGACCAGGGCGTTGACGATTTCCGAGTTGGCGCCGGTGCGGTACAGCGTCTGCTTGATCGCCAGTACGTTCGGATCCTGCGCGGCCTGGCGCAGCAGATCGACTACCGGACTGAAGGACTCGTAAGGGTGCAGCAACAGAATGTCCTGCTTGCTGATCGCTTGAAACAGCGTGTCCTCGTTCGACAGCAGCTTGGGAATGCCCGGGCTGAAGCTGGGGAACTGCAGTTCTGCATGGTTTTCCAGGCCGGTGATGGAGAACAGCCGGGTCAGGTTCACCGGCCCCTTGACTTCATACAGCTCCGACTCGTTCAAGCCAAACTGTTTGAGCAGAAAATCGGTCAGTGGCTTCGGGCAGTTGTCGGCGACTTCCAGGCGTACCGCGTCACCGTAGCGCCGCGACAGCAGTTCGCCGCGCAGGGCACGGGCCAGGTCATCCACTTCGTCCGGATCGACAATCAGATCAGCATTGCGCGTCAGCCGGAACTGGTAGCAGCCGAGCACCTTCATGCCGGGGAACAGGTCGTCGGCGTGGGCGTGGATCATGGACGACAGAAAGACGAAATTGTCGCCACCCGAGCACAATTCGTCGGGCATGCGAATCAGCCGCGGCAGCGAGCGCGGCGCGGGAATGATCGCCAGCCCGGAATCGCGACCGAAGGCATCGGTGCCCTCCAGTTGCACGATGAAGTTCAGGCTCTTGTTCACCAGTAGCGGGAATGGATGCGTGGGGTCCAGACCGATGGGGCTGATGATCGGCGCCACTTCCTGGCGAAAATAGCGGCGTACCCAGAGCGTTTGCTTGTGCGACCACTGGTGGCGACGGACGAAGCGAATACCCTTTTCCGCCAGCTGCGGGAGCAGCATGTCATTCAACAACGCATACTGGCGGGTGATCTGCTGGTGGGCGATCTCGCTGATCTTGGCCAGTACCTGCTGCGGCTGCAAGCCATCGGGACCGGTCTGCTCGCGGGCAAAGGTGATCTGTTTTTTCAGGCCGGCCACGCGGATTTCAAAAAACTCGTCGATATTGCTGGAAAAAATCAGCAGGAACTTCAGCCGCTCGAGCAGCGGGTAGGAGTCATCCAGAACCTGCTCGAGCACGCGGATATTGAACTGCAGTTGCGACAGCTCGCGATGAATGTACAGCTCGGGGACGTTGATGTCCGCCGCAGGTATTGGTGGCTCGCTCAATACGGGTGGCGCTGGCGTCTCCGCAATCACGCTTTCAGCGGTATCGGGGATCTCGACCAGTTCGTCGCGCACAGATGTCACCTCTTGCATGAGTACCTCAAAAAAAGAATCTTGGAATCAGTCTAGCCGCGTTCGCGTAGCTGGCGGGCGGCGGTTTTTGCATAATAAGTGAGGATCGCGTCGGCACCGGCGCGCTTGAACGCGGTCAGCGACTCGAGAATCACCGCGTCGCTGAGCCAGCCGTTGGCAATCGCGGCTTGGTGCATGGCGTATTCACCACTCACCTGATAGACGAAGGTCGGCACCTTGAAGGTACTTTTCACCCGCTGGACGATATCCAGATACGGCATGCCGGGTTTGATCATCACCATATCGGCCCCTTCGGACAGATCGCAGGCCACTTCGTGCAGGGCTTCGTCGCTATTGCCGGGGTCCATCTGGTAGGTCGACTTGTTGCTTTTGCCGAGGTTGCCGGCCGAGCCTACCGCGTCACGGAAAGGGCCGTAGTAGGCGCTCGCGTACTTGGCCGAATAGGCCAGAATGCGCGTGTTGACGTGACCGGCTTGTTCCAGCGCACGGCGCATGGCGGCCACCCGACCATCCATCATGTCGGAGGGGGCGACTATGTCAGCCCCGGCTTCGGCATGTGACAGCGTCTGTTTGACCAGCGCGTCGATGGTGATGTCATTGAGCACGTAACCGTGTTCGTCGATGATGCCGTCCTGGCCATGCGTGGTGAAGGGGTCCAGGGCCACATCGGTGATCACGCCGAGCTCGGGGAAAGCGGCTTTCAATGCGCGCGTGGCCCGCTGGGCCAAGCCCTCGGGGTTCCATGCCTCAGCAGCGTTGAGGGATTTGCA
>JAWOGT010000177.1:0-8865 GCA_046496585.1 Halopseudomonas sp. | reverse complement strand
GCTCTGCCTTGTCGCGACGCCCGCGCAAGCACAAAGCATCTCGCCACAACCTGAAGCTGGCCTGTGGCGCAGCGAGGCAACCACCCTGATCAATGGCGAAGATCTTCAAGCCGCCTTGCGCAGCGCACAGGAAGACATGCTCAAGGACCTGCCGGAAGAACACCGCGCCATGATGAGTCAGGCGCTGGGTGATCCGGAGGCGATTGGCGTCAACATGGAATGCATCAGCGCCGAGGAAGCGCGCAGCCTGACCAACCCTGAGCTGCTGATTGAAAGCGCGCGCAAAGACATGCCTGAATGCACACTGCAGCTCGAGGAGGTCAGCGAGTCCAGCCTGCGCATTACCGGCAACTGCGCAGGCAGTGAAGGCTTCACCGGGGATATGCATGGCGAACTGACCATGGTCAGCGCACGGGACATGCGCACGCGCTTCACC
The DNA here is from genome assembly GCA_046496585.1 of Halopseudomonas sp. Taxonomy (GTDB): domain Bacteria; phylum Pseudomonadota; class Gammaproteobacteria; order Pseudomonadales; family Pseudomonadaceae; genus Halopseudomonas. Next base: position 8,429 of record JAWOGT010000177.1, on the reverse strand, counting down.
GGCCAGGGAATCATGCGGCTAGAGGCGGAGCAAGTCCCGGAGAGCCTGCAGCACATGGCCACCGGCGAACTGGTGGATATCGAGCATAGCGAAAAATCTACCTGGGTAGCGGCGGATTGCGGCGCCATTCAATCCAGCTACTGAGAGGCCAGCCATTCACGCAAGACCTCGGCTCCATGCTGATCCAGCAGGGGCGGCGGCAGGCGATAACTGATCGGGGTCCGCGACAGGCGGATGGGGTTGGCGACCAAGTCCAGCTCGCCAGACAACGGATGTTGCATGCGGATCTTCAAACCCCGTGCCAGCACCTGTGGATCCTGGAACACCTGATCCAGACTGTTGATCGGCCCGCACGGCACACCTGCCAGCTCCAGATCAGCAATCCATTGGGCCGTGGTGCGAAATACCGAGACCTGGCGAATCAAGGGAATCAGCTCTGCGCGGTTGGCGACCCTGGCCGCATTACTGGCAAAGCGACTGTCCAGTGCCCACTCGGGATGCCCGGCGACCGCGCAGAACTTGCGAAACTGCGCATCGTTACCCACGGTCAGAATGAAGTCACCGTCAGCGGTAGGAAAATCCTGATAAGGCACTATATTTGGGTGCGCGTTACCCATGCGGCGCGGCGCCTGCCCGGTGGTCAGGTAGTTCAGGCTCTGATTGGCCAGACAGGAGACTTGCACATCGAGCAGGGCCAGATCGATATACTGCCCCAGACCGCTACGCTCACGCTCGGCGAGTGCTGCCAGGATGGCGTTGCTGGCATACAGCCCAGTGAGAATATCGGTCAGCGCCACGCCCACCTTGACCGGACCGGCACCCGCCTCGCCATCGGCCCGACCCGTTACACTCATCAAGCCGCCCAGCCCTTGAATCATGAAATCGTAACCGGCGCGCTGGGCATACGGGCCATCCTGGCCGAACCCGGTAATCGAGCAGAAAATCAGCCGCGGGTTGATGGCTTGCAGACTGGGATAATCCAGCCCGTAGGCGGCCAGCCCGCCGACCTTGAAATTTTCGATCAGCACATCGGCGTGGGCGACCAGCTCGCGCAACGTCTGCTGCCCCTGTGGCTGGGTAAAGTCGATTGCCAGCGAGCGCTTGTTGCGATTGGCGGAAAGATAATAGGCCGCCTCCGAGGTGTCACGCCCCTGCGCATCCTTGAGGTAGGGCGGCCCCCAGGCGCGCGTATCATCGCCGACCACTGGCCGCTCGATCTTGACCACATCAGCGCCCAGATCAGCCAACAGCTGGCCGGCCCAGGGGCCGGCCAGGATGCGCGATAGATCGAGAACTTTGAGACCGGCAAGCGCGCTCATGCGCGCAGCCACCAGCGGCAAGCTGCAAGCGACAAGCGAGCCCTGCAGTTAGGGACAATAGGGGTAACAAACATGATCACGTGCCCTCGGAGAAGCCGCAGCAAACCAGACTGACTCAGTCCGATTTGCCGCTTGACGCTTGCAGCTTGTAGCTGCCCTTAGAAGAACGCCTGAAGACCGGTCTGCGCGCGACCCAGAATCAGCGCATGAACGTCGTGGGTACCTTCGTAGGTGTTGACCACTTCCAGGTTAACCACATGACGGATGACGCCGTACTCGTCGGAGATGCCGTTACCGCCCAGCATGTCACGCGCGACGCGGGCAATATCCAGCGACTTGCCACAGGAGTTGCGCTTCATCATTGAGGTGATTTCCACTGCCGCGGTACCCTCGTCTTTCATCCGCCCCAGCCGCAGGCAACCCTGCAGGGCCATGGTGATTTCGGTCTGCATATCGGCGAGCTTTTTCTGGATCAACTGGGTCTGCGCCAGGGGTCGACCAAATTGTTTACGATCCAGCGTGTACTGGCGAGCGGTGTGCCAGCAGAATTCCGCCGCGCCCAGTGCACCCCAGGAGATGCCGTAGCGTGCGGAGTTCAAGCAGGTGAACGGGCCTTTCAGACCCGTCACACCGGGCAGCATGTTCTCTTCCGGGACGAACACGTCTTCCATCACGATCTGGCCAGTAATGGAGGTACGCAGGCCCACCTTGCCCTTGATCGCGGGTGCGCTCAAACCCTTCCAGCCTTTCTCCAGAATAAAGCCACGAATCACGCCATCGTCGGTTTTCGCCCAGACGACAAACACGTCAGCGATGGGGCTGTTGGTAATCCACATCTTGGCGCCCTTGAGCGAGTAACCGCCATCCACCGAGCGGGCACGGGTAATCATCGAGCCCGGGTCTGAACCATGATCGGGTTCGGTCAGACCGAAACAACCGATGCTCTCACCGCTGGCCAGCTTGGGCAGGTACTTCTGCTTCTGTTCTTCGCTACCGAATTCGTTGATCGGCACCATCACCAGCGAGGACTGCACACTCATCATCGAGCGATAACCGGAGTCAACACGCTCAACCTCACGGGCAATCAGGCCGTAGCAGACATAATTCAGCCCGCTTCCGCCGTACTGCTCGGGAATGGTCGCGCCGAGCAAACCCAGCTCGCCCATCTCCCTGAAGATCGACACATCGGTGTTTTCATTGCGGAACGATTCCAGCACCCGTGGCATCAACTTGTCATTGCAATACTGGGCGGCAGAATCACGCACCATGCGCTCTTCTTCGGTCAACTGGGAATCAAGCAGCAGCGGATCAATCCAGTTAAAACTCGCTTTGGTATCAGCCATGGGGACTCCGTTATGTTGTCATTATGGATAAGCGCCGCTGGGGCGCTTTGAGTGGAAATCAGATTAGCCCTGATTAGCCTGGCAGGCAAACGCGTTTTTTTCAGCAACTTGTGCTATTTTGGAACTCCGAAAAACAGCCCCAAGCTACAAGCGTCAAGCTGCAAGCGAACCCAACTCGTGCCGAACACACCAACGCTGCCAATGCACGGCTAGCTTGTCGCTTGAAGCTTGAAGCTGCTCCAAAGGAGCCCGCATGCGCCGCAAGATACCCCCGACCCAGGCCCTGATCTGCTTTGAATCATCCGCCCGGCACGAGAGCTTTACCAAGGCCGCCGAGGAGCTATCGTTGACCCAGAGCGCAGTATGTCGACAGATAGCCAATCTGGAGCAGTTTCTCGACGTGCAGCTGTTTCGGCGCACCCGGCGCGGGGTCAAGCTGACCGAGGCCGGTGAAACCTACAGCCGGCGCATCAGCAGCCGCCTCGATGCGGTGGAACGCGACACCCTGTCGGTGATGGGCAATCAAGGCACTGCTACGCTAGAGCTGGCTGCCGTGCCCACCTTCAGCACCCAATGGCTGTTGCCACGCCTGGGCGAATTTCTCCAGGCGCATCCGCACGTCTCGGTAAACCTGACCAATCGCACCCGCCCATTCCTGTTCGCCGATACCGAATTCGATGCCGCGATCTATTTTGGCGATGGCGACTGGTCTGGCACCGAAGCGCATTTTTTGATGAAGGAGTCGCCGGTACCGGTGTGCAGCCCGGGCCTGATCGCACCGCACAGCGCACTGACCGCGGAGCAGATCAGCCACATGCCGCTGCTGCAACAGACCACCCGGCCGTACGCCTGGCGCCAGTGGTTCGCGTCGCTTGATATGCGTGTTGCGCACGACCTGAACGGCACGCGCCTGGAGCTGTTCTCGATGCTCGCCAAGGCGGCGATGCACGGCATGGGCGTTGCGCTGATCCCGCCCTTCCTGATCCGCGATGAACTGGCCAGCGGCCGCCTGATCACCCCCTGCCCGCACAGTTTCGACAGCGACCACGCCTATCATCTGGTGATCCCCGAGCGCAAAGCCGAGTCCGCGACGCTGCAGGCATTCAGGGATTGGCTGGTGGCAGAGTCCTGCGCTTATCGGGAAGGGCAAAACCCCATTCCGGCCTAACTCATTGCACAAACAACAACGGCGAGCCAAGGCTCGCCGCTTCACTGCGCCCGCGATGACTTACTGGCGAATGCCCTCCACAGTCAGAATCAGCTCCACTTCCTGGGCAGTCGGACCCAGATCCATGGGGATATCAAAATCCTTCAGACGCAAGCGGGTACTGCCCTCAAAACCGGCGCGGTAACCACCCCAGGGATCTTCGCCTTCACCCAGGAACTTGGCATCCAGCACCACCGGCTTGGTGACACCATTGAGGGTCAGATCGCCAGTAATGTTGGCCGTGTCGTCACCGGTCATCTCCACTGCGGTGGATTTGAACGTGGCCTGCGGGTGCTTGGCGACATTCAGGAAGTCGTCACTGCGCAAGTGCTTGTCACGCTCGGCATGGTTGGAGTCCACGCTGGTGGTGTTGATGGTGACGTTGACTGCGCTGGCCTCGGGCTTGTCCGCATCCCAGCTGAAGGTACCGGCAAAGTCATTGAACCGACCGTACAGCCAACTGTAGCCCAGGTGGCTGATCTTGAAGTTGACGAAGGCGTGTTGGCCTTCCTTGTCGATCACGTATTCGGCAGCGTGCAGGCTGCCACTCAGGGCCATCAGACTGCCCAATGCGATGCCGGCGAACGTCTTTTTCATGTTAGTGCTCCTCAGGTGAATGCAAACGCACGCCCAGCATGCGCCGCAAGGTATTGTCGCGGTCGATGAAATGATGCTTCAGGGCGCCCAGGGCATGGATAGCGGCCAGCACCAGCAGCGTGATTGCCAGCCAATAGTGCACAAGTCCGGCACGGTCCGCCTGCTGCGGCAGGCCCGTGACCAGCGCCGGCACGCTAAACCAGCCAAACACATCGATGCCCTGCCCGGTCGCGGTGGAAATCAGATAGCCGCTGAGCATGATCACAATCAATAACAGGTATAGCAGGCCATGAACCAGGCTGGCGAGCCGCATCTCCCAGGCCTTGTGCCCCGGCAGGTGCGCAGGCCTGGGGTTAGCCCAGCGCCAGAGCAGCCGCAACAGCAGGACCACCGCCAGGCTGATACCGATACTCTTGTGCCAGAATGGAGCGCTGCGGTAATAGGGACTGTAATAGGTAAGATCGGTCATCCACAGACCGAGAGTCGCCAGCCCGATCACTGAAAGAGCCACCAGCCAGTGGAGGGCGATGGCAATCGAGCCGTAGGTGCTAGAGGTGTTCCTGATCTGCATGACGCCAGTCCGATAGGTCAATGAGTGCGATTCTCACATCGAACCGGTTAGACAAAAAGCGCAATAATTGGTTCTGAATGATTCAGTAACCCGATAGGTTTATCTGCACAGGGTAACGCGCGGCGGCGGCGATCAGGCCAGCGCGCGGCAGCGCGGCGTCAAAAAAACAGCCGCTTGAGCTCCGCACCTGGATCAGTTGCACGCATAAACGCCTCGCCGACCAGAAACCCGTACACCTCGTGTGCCAGCATCAGGTCGACATCGGCACGGGTCAGCAGCCCGCTCTCAGTGATTAACAATCGGTCGCCAGGCACCCTGGGCAACAGATCCAGGGTAGTGTCCAGCGTCACCTCGAAGGTGTGCAGATTGCGATTGTTGATCCCGATCAAGGGTGTGTCCAGGCGCAATGCGCGCTGCAATTCGTCGCCATCGTGCACCTCTACCAGCACATCCAGCTGTAGCCGGCGCGCCTCGGCCGCCAGCTCAGCCATCAGGCCGTCGTCCAGCGCTGAGACAATCAGCAGTATGCAGTCTGCGCCCATCGCCCGGGCCTCGACGACCTGATAGGGGTCGATCAGAAAATCCTTGCGGATCACCGGCAGGTTGCAGGCGGCGCGGGCCGCGCGCAGGTAATCATCGTGGCCCTGGAAAAAATCCACATCGGTAAGCACCGACAGACAGGCCGCGCCGCCCTGCTGATAACTGTGGGCAATCTGCGCCGGGTCGAAGTTGTCACGCAGCACGCCCTTGCTAGGCGAGGCCTTCTTGATCTCGGCAATCACGCCGGGCTTGCGGGCCGCGGCGCAACGCTGCAACGCTGCCGCAAAGCCACGTGGCGGCTCCGCGGCAGCCGCCAGACGCTCCAGCTCTTCCAGACTGACCCGGGGCCTGCGCTCGGCGACTTCCTCATGCTTGCGGGCAATAATGTTCTGCAAAATCGTCGGCACGCTCATGGTGCAGCTTCCTCGCGAAATACGTCGGTAAAGGCGATCAGCTCATTGAGCTTTTCGCGTGCCAGCCCCGAATGCAGCGCATCGGAGGCCAATTGCACGCCCTCCAGGAAAGTCCCTGCCTGATCACAGGCGTAGAGCGCGGCACCGGCATTCAGAATGATCATGTCCGCGGCCTTTTCGCCGGCCTCGGTCTGGCGCTTGCCCAGCGCATCGTTGATCAGCGCCAGGGATTCAGCCGCATCATTGACGCTCAGACCAATCAGGCTGCGACTGGGAATGCCCAGGTCTTCGGGGCTGATATCATATTCGCGGACTTCGCCGTCTTTCAGTTCGGCGACATGCGTGGGCGCCGCCAGACTGACTTCGTCCAGCCCGTCGCGGGCGCTGACCACCAGCACGTGCTCACTACCCAGGCGCTTGAGCACTTCGGCCATCGGCCGGCACAACTTATCGGTAAAGACGCCAATTACCTGATGCTTGACCCCGGCCGGGTTGGTCATCGGCCCGAGCATATTAAACAAGGTGCGCAAACCCAGTTCCTTGCGCGGCCCCACCGCATGCTTCATGGCACTGTGATGGGCCGGGGCAAACATGAAGCCCACGCCGACGGCCTCAATGCAACGCCCTACCTGCTCGGGCGTCAGCGCCAGATTCACGCCCGCCGCTTCCAGCAGATCGGCGCTACCACTCTTGCCGGACACCGCACGGTTGCCGTGCTTGGCGACCTTGCCACCCGCCGCTGCGACCACCAGTGCCGCCGCGGTGGATACGTTGAAGATATTCGCCCCATCGCCGCCGGTGCCGCAAGTATCCACCACGCGCTCACCACTGACTTGCACACCGGAGGCCAGCTCGCGCATGACCATCGCCGCGCCGGTAATTTCATCGATACTTTCGCCTTTCATGCGCAGGCCAACCAGAAAGGCGCCGATCTGTGCGTCGCTGCATTGCCCGGTCATGATGTCGCGCATGACGCTGCGCATGTCTTCGGTACTCAGGTCGATCTGTTCGACGACCCGGGCCAGTGCTGTCCTGATATCCATGTTCACTCCTTGTCCGCTCAGCCGCGCAGGCCGCCCTGTTGTTTGAGGAAGTTGTCCAGCAGCTCGTGACCCTGTTCGGTGAGAATGGACTCAGGGTGAAACTGCACGCCTTCGATCATGTAGTCACGGTGGCGCAAGCCCATGATCTCATCCATCGAGCCGTCCTCGAGCTGGGTCCAGGCAGTGATTTCCAGGCAATCGGGGAGCGGCTCGCGGCGCACCACCAGCGAGTGATAGCGGGTTACTGTGAGCGGATTGGCCAACCCGGCAAATACCCCGTGGTGCTGGTGAAAGACCGGGCTGGTCTTGCCATGCATGACCTGGCGGGCACGGACCACTTCACCGCCAAAGGCCTGACCAATCGCCTGATGACCCAGGCAGATACCCAGCATCGGCAGCTTACCGGCAAAATGCCGCAGCACCGGCACCGACACGCCGGCCTCGTTCGGCGTGCAGGGGCCAGGGGAAATGACAATCCGTTCAGGCTGCAGCGCTTCGATCTCGGCTACGCTTAGCTCGTCATTGCGAATCACCCTGACGTCAGCGCCCAGCTCGCCCAGGTACTGCACCACGTTGTAGGTGAAGGAGTCATAATTGTCGATCATCAATAACATGTCTTTTCCCTCACTCGGCTGACTGTTCGGCCAGGGCCACGGCCCGGAACATGGCACGACGCTTATTAATAGTCTCTTCCCATTCCAGGGCCGGGACCGAGTCGGCGACAATGCCGCCACCGGCCTGTACGTGCAGCTCGCCGTTCTTGATCACCGCGGTACGGATGGCGATCGCGGTGTCCATATTGCCGTTCCACGCCCAATAACCGACCGCGCCGCCATATACGCCGCGCTTGACCGGCTCAAGCTGGTCTATGATTTCCATGGCGCGAATCTTCGGCGCGCCGGACAGGGTGCCGGCCGGCAGAATCGCGCGCAGCGCATCCATCGCGTTCAGATGCCCGAGCAGTTGGCCCTTCACATTGGAGACGATGTGCATGACGTTGGAGTAGCGCTCGATCACCATCTTTTCGGTGACCTGCACCTTGCCGGTCTGCGCCACGCGGCCGACGTCGTTACGGCCCAGATCGATCAGCATCAGATGCTCGGCGATTTCCTTGGCATCGGAGAGCAGATCCAGCTCCAGCGCGTGGTCGGCCTCTTCGGTGGCGCCGCGCGGGCGCGTTCCGGCGATCGGCCGGACGGTGACTTCTCCGTCCTCCACGCGCACCAGTACCTCCGGTGAACTGCCCACCACATGGAAATCGCCGAAATTGAAGAAGTACATATAAGGCGTCGGATTCTGGCTGCGCAGCGCCCGGTACAGGTCGATGGGCTCGGCCGTGAAATCGATACTCATGCGCTGGGAGGGCACGACCTGCATGCAGTCAGCGGCAAGGATG
>JAWOGT010000053.1:0-9553 GCA_046496585.1 Halopseudomonas sp. | reverse complement strand
CCAAACACCACCCCGCCAACGCGATCATTGTGCGCCAGGGCCGTCCAGGCAATCAGACTCGCGGCGTCCGCCGCCAGGACTGATTTCATGCAGGTCTGGCTGCCGAAGAACATGCGGTCACTCTGTTCGCACATGATGAACACCGGACGCTCGCGCTCTTCATTGAACACCTTGGTGTGCACCTTGTTGCTACGCGCAGTCACCCGCCAGTCGATACTGCGGATATCATCGCCAGGCTGGTAGCTGCGCACCTGATCAAAATCCATCCCGCGCCCGCGCAGGCGGGTCACTTGCTGGCCCAATTGCCGGCTGGCGCGTACCGGTCCGCGAAACAGCGGCAGCCGCTGACAGTGCTGACGACTTTCCAGCAGATTGTCCAGGCTGATATAGACGCGGCACGGCGTGACCGGGGGCATCACCATCAGACCACCGCTACGGATTCAACCAGCAGATTGATCGCCTTGTCGGCGTCGATACCGGCCGCTTCCGCTTCGAAACTGAGCATCAGCCGATGCCGCAGCACGTCATGCACGATGGCCTGCACATCCTCCGGGCTGACGAAGTCGCGCCCAGCCATCCAGGCATGTGCCCTGGCGCAGCGATCCATGGCGATGGTCCCGCGAGGGCTGGCACCCAGTTGCAGCCATTCCGCTAATTGTGGGCTGTACAGCTCTGGCCGGCGCGTGGCCATGATCAACTGGATCATGTATTCCTCCACCGCATCGGCCATGAACAGGCTCAATACCTCCTGACGCGCTGCCAGGATGGCTGCCTGGCTGATGCGCTGGCCGATCCGTGCATTAATGCCCTGGGCTTCACCGCGGGCCAGATGCAGGATCTGGCGCTCCAGCGCGGCATCCGGAAAACCGATGCGCACATGCATCAGGAAACGGTCCAGCTGCGCCTCCGGCAGCGGATAGGTGCCTTCCTGCTCGATGGGATTCTGCGTGGCCATGACCATAAACAGTTCGGGCAGGTGATAGGTTTCCCGGCCAATACTCACCTGGCGCTCGGCCATGGCCTCAAGCAATGCCGACTGGACCTTGGCTGGCGCACGGTTGATTTCGTCAGCCAGGACCAGATGGTGAAAGATCGGTCCTTGCTGAAAGCTGAAGCTGGCCGTTTCCGGCCGGTAGACCTCGGTGCCGGTTATGTCGGCGGGCAGCAGGTCGGGGGTAAATTGAATGCGGTGGAAGTCGGCTTCGATGGCCTCGGACAGCGTCTTGATCGCCTTGGTCTTGGCCAGGCCCGGAGCGCCCTCAACCAGCACGTGCCCGCCCGCAAGCAGGCAAATCAACATGCGATCGATCAGCTGTTCCTGGCCAAAGATCTGACTGGTCATCCAGCTGCGCAATTGCTGGATGGATTCATGGTGGGTCATAAGCGGTGTTCCATCCCCGTGGTGTCGTGTCCATGCACGAAACTGTCACTGTAGCGAAAGGTCTATGGTATAGACTGGTTATTATGCCTTTAAGAGCGCGGTTTTAGTGACCGCGCCGCGCGCATTTTCATCACACCACCATGGCCCATGAAGGGTCAGCCCGCAAACGGGTCATCCGGAGGCAGCATGGCATTTATCATGGCCAGCGACAGAAAAGCATTTATCAATATCCTGCAGCAGCGTTTACGTGACCTGGTTGAGCCAGCAGAGCAAGACATCCTTCAACGCTTTACCGAACAATTCTTTGGCATAGTACCCCTCGCTGAGCTGTTGGTCAGGCACGACACTGATCTGTTCGGCTGCACCTTGTCCTACTGGCGCTTTTTCAAAAGCTACGATGGCGAGGGTGAGAAGCTCCGCGTCTTCAATCCTGACATTCAGCAACACGGCTGGCAATCAACCCATTCGATCGTTGAGATTGTGCACAGGGACTCACCTTTTCTGGTGGATTCGGTGCGCATGGAGCTCAACCGTGCCGGCTATGCCATTCATACCTTGCAGAATAGCGTGATGGCCGTAGAACGCGATGAACAGGGCCAATTAAAAGCGCTCTATCGTCGCGACCAGGCGCCGGAAAAGGCGACTTATGAGTCAGTGATGTACATTGAGGTTGACCGCTGCTCCAGCGCCAGTGAGCTGAAGCAGTTAAGCAGCCGCCTGAAGACGGTGCTGTCCCATGTGCGCGCAACCGTCGCTGACTTTGCCCCCATGCAGACCCAGGTGCAGGATCTGATTAGTTCGCTCAAGGCCAAGACCGGGCCGTTCAGTTACTATCCCGCCGAAGAGTGCGATGAGTGTGAGGCCTTCCTGACCTGGCTGCTGGATGATCACTTCACCTTTCTTGGCTATGAGCGCTTCAATGTTGTCCAGGGCTTGAAAAATGAACGGTTGGGTATCGAAGCTGATGCCAGCCTGGGCGTGTTGAAATTCACCCGGCGTGACGAGTCGCTGGCCGGTTTGCCGGACAAGGTGCTCGCCTATCTGCAAGCGCCGCTCCTGCTGTCCTTTGCCAAGGCGTCTGATTTCAGCAAGGTGCACCGCCCGGCCTACCCGGACTATGTGTCGATTCGCGAAGTGGACGCCCAGGGCCAGGTGCTGCTGGAACATCGTTTCATGGGGTTGTATACCTCGCGCGTCTATTCCGACGTGGTCGATCACATCCCGCTGCTGCGGCGCAAGGTTGCTGCGGTACGCCAGGCGTCCGGGTTTGCTGCACATAGCCACCTGGGCAAGGAACTCAACCAGGTGTTGCAGGTGTTGCCGCGTGACGATCTGTTCCAGATGTCCGAGCAGCAGTTGAGTGAAACGGCGCTGAGTATTGTGCAGATTCAGGAGCGCAACCAGATCCGCGTGTTCCTGCGCAGCGGCAATTATGGGCGGTTTTATTATTGTCTGGCGTATATCCCGCGGGATGTTTACTCGACGGACATCCGCCTGAAGATCGAAAAGGTCTTGCGCGAGCGTCTGCAGGCCACCGAGTGTGAATTCTGGACCTATTTTTCCGAGTCGGTACTGGCACGTACCCAATTTATTCTCAGTGTTGACCCGACAAAGGACCTGGATGTGGACCCGATCAAGATCGAGCAGGATGTCATACAGATCTGCCGTAACTGGCAGGATGATTTTCGCGATCGCTTGCTCGAGACATTGGGCGAAGCCAAGGCCACCGAGGCCCTGGATCAATTTGCCCAGGGTTTTCCAGCGGGCTACACCGAGCGCTTTACCCCCGCTAGCGGCGTCGTCGACCTGAAGCACATGCTGAGTCTGAACGGCGAGCAACAACTGGCCATGAGCTTCTATCAGCCGCTGTCCCAGAAGACCGGCGTACTGCATTGCAAGCTCTATCATCTGCACGAACCATTACCGCTGTCGGATATTCTGCCGATACTGGAAAATCTCGGGCTGCGGGTGATGGGCGAATTTCCATTCTGCTTCGAGCGTAGTGACGGCACGCAGTTCTGGATACACGATTTCGAGTTCACCTACGCGCTGGATAGCAGCCTGGATATACAGGAAGTCAACGAGTTGTTCCGTGATGCCTTCGTGAAGGTATGGCGCGGGCAGGCGGAGAATGACGGGTTCAATCGTCTGGTCTTGCTGGCGCGCATGTCGTGGCGCGATGTGGCGCTGTTGCGTGCCTATGCCCGCTACCTGAAGCAGATCCGCCTGGGCTTCGAGCTACCCTATATCGCCAATACCCTGGTGACCCATGCGAACATCGCCCGGGAACTGGTGCGCCTGTTCAGGACCCGTTTTTATCTGGCGCGCAAGCTCTCCGCCGATGATCTGCAGGACATGCAGCAGCGCCTGGATCAGGCGATTCTCGGAGCCTTGGACGGCGTCGCCGTGCTCAACGAAGACCGGATATTGCGCCGCTATCTGGATCTGGTCAAAGCCACGCTGCGGACCAATTTCTATCAGAACGACGAGACTGGGGCGGTCAAGGATTACATCAGCCTGAAATTCAATCCCAGGGCGATTCCAGAGTTACCGCTGCCGCGACCGATGTACGAGATTTTCGTCTATTCGCCGCGTTTTGAAGGCGTGCACCTGCGCGGCGGCAAGGTCGCCCGTGGCGGCTTGCGCTGGTCTGATCGTGAAGAGGATTACCGTACTGAAGTACTCGGCCTGGTCAAGGCGCAGCAGGTCAAGAATGCGGTGATCGTTCCGGTCGGCGCGAAGGGCGGCTTCGTCCCGCGGCGCCTGCCCCCGGGTGGCAGCCGCGATGAGGTGCAGCAGGAAGCGATCGCCTGTTACCGGCTGTTCATCAAGGGCTTGCTGGATCTGACCGACAACCTGCAGGAGGGCAAGGTAGTGCCACCCGCTCAGGTCGTGCGCCACGATGAGGACGATCCCTATCTGGTCGTTGCTGCGGACAAGGGTACAGCCTCTTTTTCCGATATTGCCAACGGCATTGCTGCGGAATACGATTTCTGGCTGGGCGATGCCTTCGCTTCCGGCGGTTCCGCTGGTTACGACCACAAGAAAATGGGTATTACCGCCAGGGGCGCCTGGGTTTCGGTGCAGCGGCATTTCCGCGAGCTGGGTCTGAACGTGCAGAGCGATCCGATTACGGTGATCGGCATTGGTGATATGGCCGGTGATGTATTCGGCAACGGCATGCTGCTGTCGCGCAGTCTCAAGCTGGTCGCCGCGTTCAATCATCAGCACATCTTTATTGATCCGGATCCGGACCTTTCAAGCAGCTTTGATGAGCGTCAGCGCTTGTTCAATCTGCCCCGCTCGAGCTGGGCAGATTATGACCAGAAGCTGATTTCCAAGGGCGGCGGGCTCTTCGAACGCAGCCTCAAGCAGATCCGCCTGACAGCGCAGATGCAGAAGCTGTTCGATATCGACACCGACAAACTCACGCCCAATGAGCTGATCCATCGCTTGCTCAAGGCGCCGGTGGATCTGCTCTGGAATGGCGGCATTGGTACCTATGTCAAAGGCACGGCTGAAAGCCATGCGGATGTCGGCGACAAGGCCAATGACATTCTCCGCGTCAACGGCCGCGATCTGCGCTGCAAGGTGATCGGTGAGGGCGGTAACCTGGGCATGACCCAGCTGGGACGCGTCGAGTACTGCCTGAATGGCGGCGCATTGAACACCGACTTTATTGATAATGCCGGCGGGGTCGATTGCTCCGACCACGAAGTGAATATCAAGATTCTGCTTAACGAAGTGGTGGCTGCCCAGGACATGACCGGCAAACAGCGCAACAAGCTGCTGGCCAGCATGACCGATGCGGTAGCGGAGCTGGTGCTCGCCAATAATTACAAGCAGACCCAGGCGATCAGTCTGGCGCAGCGCCAGGCGGCCAAAACCATGACGGAATACCGGCGCTTTATCAGCGCCATGGAAGCCAGCGGCAAGCTCAGCCGCTCGCTGGAGTATATTCCGGAAGATGACCAGTTGGCCGAGCGCACCGCCCAGGGTCTTGGTTTGACCCGCGCCGAACTGTCGGTGCTGATTTCCTATTCCAAGGGCGATCTCAAGGAAGCACTGGTCGCGACCGACGTGCCTGAGGATCCCTATCTGGCGCGCGAGCTGGAAACCGCCTTTCCGGCGCTACTGGCGAAAAAGCATGCGCCGGCGTTGCGTAATCACCGCTTGCGCCGCGAGATCATCGCCACGCAGTTGGCCAACGATCTGGTCAACCATATGGGCATCACCTTTTTGCGCCGCCTTGAGCAGTCGACCGGGGCGCTGGCCGGCGAGATCGTCCGGGCTTATGTGGTCGCGCGGGACGTGTTCAGTTTGCCCACCCATTTTGCTGCGATCGAGGCGCTGGACTACCAGGTGCCCGCCGCCGTGCAGCTGGAATTGATGGACGATCTGATGCGCCTGGGACGGCGGGCGACGCGCTGGTTTATCCGCAACCGACGTGGCGAGCTGAATGCCGAACGGGAAGTGGCGCATTTTGCACCGCGGATCGAGTCCCTGGCGGGCCAATTCGACGGGCTGTTTGAAGGTCCGGTGCGTGCAGCATGGGAGGGCAAGTTCACTAGCTACGTCGAGGCCGGTGTGCCTGACAAGATCGCGCGGCTGGTGGCGGGTACCGGGCATTTCTACACCTTGCTGGGTATCATCGAGGCAGCAGACGCGACCAACCAGCCGCCGGAACGGGTGGCCCAGTTGTTCTTCGCCCTGGGCTCGGAGCTGCAACTGCCGTGGTTTGGACAGCAGGTCAATAATTTGCCGGTCGACAACCATTGGCAGGCTCTGGCGCGGGAAAGTTACCGTGATGACCTGGATTGGCAGACGCGGAACATGACCATCGCCGTACTACAATTGGCCACCGAGGGTGACACGGTGGAGCAGTTGGTGCAGAAGTGGACCGAGCTGAATCCTTTCCTGGTGCAACGCTGGCGCGCCATGCTGACGGACTTGAAGAGCGCCGGTGCAGGCGATTATCCGATGGTTGCGGTGGCCATGCGCGAGCTGCTGGACCTGGCCCAGGCCGCCCGGCATAGTGGCGCTGAGGCCGAGCGCGTGGCGGAGGAAGGCTGATTGACTCAGGAGCAGTTGATTGTCGATGTGGCATTGCCCGCTGAGCGCTATCTGGCCTGGTATCGAGGCCAGGCGGGCCGGGTCCTGATGGTCAGTCGTGATGGTCGGCGGGTCAGTATGCCGGCCCATCATCTGCGACCTTTTCTGACCCATGCCGGGGTGTATGGCAGTTTCCTGATGCGCTTTACTGCGCAGGGAACGTTGCTGTCACTGGAACGCCTGGGCGGGGAAGGGCCTTGCAGTGCCCCCAGGTTCTGATAGAGCAGGTATACTCTGCCCCAGATTTTTCCATCTGCAAGGTATTCGTCCATGTATTCGATGATGCGCTCACTGCTGTTTCGGCTGCCCGCCGAAACCTCCCATGATCTGGCCCTCGACATGATTGGTGCCGCCGGGCGAATCGGCCTGGCGCGCAAACTGGTCAGGCCCATGGCCGCTGCTCCTGTCGAGGTCATGGGCCTGACCTTTGATAACCCGGTGGGTCTGGCCGCGGGGCTGGACAAGAACGCGCTGGCGGTTGACGGTCTGGCCGCCATGGGCTTTGGCTTTCTCGAGGTCGGCACCGTTACGCCGTTAGCGCAACCGGGTAATCCCAAGCCGCGCATGTTCCGGCTACCGGAACAGAACGCCATCATCAACCGCCTGGGTTTCAATAATCAGGGCGTGGATGCGCTGTTGGCGCATCTCGAGGCGGTGCGTTATCAGGGTGTGCTGGGTATCAATATTGGCAAGAACGCGGCTACGCCCGTGGAGCATGCCGTGGATGATTACCTGGCCTGTTTGCGCAAGGTCTACAGTCGGGCCAGTTATGTCACCGTTAACCTGTCGTCACCCAACACGCCCGGCCTGCGGACGCTGCAGTATGGCGAAACGCTCAAGCAGTTGCTCGGGCAGATCAAGGTCTGCCAGACCGAGTTGGCCCAGCAGTATGGTCAGTATGTGCCCATCGCGATCAAGATTGCCCCCGATATGCTGCCCGAGGATCTGGCCCTGGTTGCCGAGGCGCTGGTGGAGGCGGGGATGGATGCGGTGATCGCGACCAACACCACGCTGGAACGCACAGCGGTGATCGGACTGGAGCATGCGGATGAAACCGGTGGTCTGTCCGGTGGTCCGCTCACCGACGTGTCCACCGAAGTCATTCGCCTGCTGGCCGAGGCACTCAAGGGCCGTATGCCGATCATCGGGGTTGGCGGTATTCTTCAGGGCGCCGATGCGGTTGACAAGCTCAAGGCGGGCGCGAGTCTGGTGCAGCTGTACACTGGCTTTATCTATCGCGGCCCGGAACTGGTGCGCGAGTGCGTCGATGCAGTGGCGGCCTACCGATCCGCGCAGGCTGCGCCGAGTGTTGTGAAATAAAAGGCCCCCGCGCTGCGGGGGCTGTTGGGCCTGGCAAGGCCCGGCGCTTGAGTGAAGCGCCATGGGAAATCGTCTTGACGGGGAGTTAACCTACCGCGTGCATCTCGTTAAGTCGGTGCACGCCAGAAATACCGGTGAAACCTGCCCAGTGGTCGGTACGGCCCTCGCGCCACCCATTGATCCAGTTCTGTCGGATAGTGGGATGGCTGAAGGGGCAAGTATCCTGGGATTTACCATGAACACCATGTTGATAACCGCGCAAAAATGCTCTTTCCATCGGATCACGCTTGAATCTTCTCATACAGTAGAGCCCTCATGTGCCAAGAACAAACCTGGCCGGCACTGTGCAAGGCCAGGGAATAAGTGCGCAGAGCTAGTCTGCGGCACCGCGGAGGCGCGCTAATGAGCATGCCTCCCAAACAGGTTTTCCCGTACTCAAGACTTACTGTTGTACCCTAGGGGTTGATGCCGCCCAAAGAATGATTTGGCATACCTGGGGTGCCCCTTAGCCGGCTAGGCAATAACCCGAAACTTTTTTCTGCCACTGTTTTTGGAAATCAATTAGATGCGTGACACTCTTGAATTATTTGTTACCTGCCCGCGCGGTATCGAAGGCTTGCTACTCGATGAATTGCAATCGCTGGGGGCGCAAGCGCCGCGCGAAACGTACTCGGGGGTCAGCCTGCAGGGTGACATGGAGTTGGCCTACCGCATCTGTCTCTGGTCCAGGCTGGCCAACCGGGTGCTGCTGGTGCTCGAGCGCTTTCCGGTCAGTGACGCCCAGGGTCTGTATGACGGCGTGGCGCGTATCGACTGGTCGCAACACCTGTTGCCCGAAGGCAGCCTGGCGGTCGACTTCGGCGGGATACTGCCAGGTGTCGACAACACGCATTTTGGCGCACTGAAAGTCAAGGATGCGATTGTCGATGGTTTGCGCAAGGCCGACGGCAGCCGTCCCAGTGTGGACCGCGTCAATCCGGATCTGCGCATCAACGTGCATTGCCGCAGTGCCGAGGCGCAGCTGGCCATAGACCTGTCGGGTCACAGCCTGCATCAGCGGGGTTACCGATTGCAGCAGGGCGCTGCGCCATTGAAGGAGAACCTCGCCGCGGCGATTCTGCTGCGCGCCGGCTGGCCGCAATTGGCTGCAGCGCAAGGGGCGCTGGCCGATCCGATGTGTGGTTCGGGCACCTTCCTGGTCGAAGCGGCGATGATGGCTGCCGATATGGCGCCGAACCTGCAGCGCGAGCAGTGGGGTTTCAGCCAGTGGCTACAGCATGATCCTGCGCTCTGGGAGACGGTCAGGGCTGAGGCAAAACAGCGTGCCGAGGCGGGTCTGGCCCGTGAGCCGTTGTGGATCCGCGGCTACGAAGCCGATCCGCGGCTATTGCAGCCGCTGCGCAATAACATCCAGCGTGCCGGTCTGGGTAACTGGGTCAAGGTCTATCAGGGCGAGTTGGCGACATTCGCACCCAGCCCGGACAAGGGCCAGAAGGGACTGATCGTATGCAATCCACCCTACGGCGAGCGGCTCGGTGAGGCGGCCAGCCTGGTGTATCTGTACCAGAAGCTCGGCGAAGTACTGCGCCAACAGTGCGAAGGCTGGCAGGCGGCGATCTTTACCGGCAACCCGGATCTGGGCAAGCGCATGGGCATCCGCAGTCACAAGCAATACGCCCTGTTCAACGGTGCCTTGCCCTGCAAGTTGCTGCTGATGGAGCTGCAACCGGAACGCTATGT
>JAWOGT010000296.1:0-12542 GCA_046496585.1 Halopseudomonas sp. | reverse complement strand
GGCCTCGGCGATTCTGGCGACCAATACCTCTTATCTGGATATTGACGAGATCGCCTCTGCAACTCAGCGCCCCAGTCAGGTGCTGGGCCTGCACTTCTTCAGCCCGGCGCACATCATGAAGCTGCTGGAAGTGGTGCGCGGCAAGGCCACCGCACAGGACGTGATGGACGCCTGCCTGGCCGTGGGCACGAAAATCGGCAAGCAAGCCGTACTGGCCGGCAACTGCCATGGCTTTATCGGCAACCGCATGCTCGAGAAATACTCGCGCCAGTCCCGTGAAGTGGTGCTGGAAGGCTCCACCCCATGGGCAGTCGACCAGGCGTTGCAGGGCTTTGGCATGGCGATGGGCCCGTACCGCATGTACGACGTGGTCGGTGTGGACCTGGGCTGGCGCTCACGGCAACTGGCCGGTCTGGGCCGAGGCGAGCCAATTGTCTGGCTGGATAACAAGCTGTGTGAAATGGAGCGCTTCGGTCAGAAAAACGGCCATGGTTTCTATCAGTACGAGCCCGGCAGCCGTCAGGCGATTCATGATCCAGAAACCGATATGCTGGCCCGTGAAGTAGCCGAAGAAGCCGGTTACACCCAGCGTGAGGTGGGCGCCGAAGAAATCGTACGCCGCTGCATTCTGGCGCTGGTCAACGAGGGCGCGCGGATTCTCGACGAAGGCTTTGCCGAGTCCGCCGAGGATATCGACCGCGTTTACCTGTATGGCTACGGCTTCCCCGCCGAGCGCGGTGGCCCGATGAGCTACGCCGACAGCCTGGGCCTGGATGTGGTGCTCAAGCAGATCCGTGAGCTGGAATCCAGCCAGGGTGAGTTCTGGAAGCCCGCCGCCGGCCTGGTCAAGCGCGCTGAAGCCGGTGAGCGTTTTACCAAAGGCTGATGCTGCCGCTGAACAAAAAAACCGCATTCAAGGCAGCTTGAATGCGGTTTTTTATGCGCAGTGCGCTGCGGCTTTACTCGCCACCGACCGGTGTGCCGACAACGGGCTCGCCATCAAGCGTGGCTTCCTTGAGCATGATCCGGTATTCCTGCCCATCGGTTTCAGTCTGCATCAAACGTACCAGCAGGTAGTTGAAATCCTTGGCAAACCACAGCGTGGTCTGACGCTTGGAATCGGGCTCGCGCACCCGGTCCACTTCTACTGCATCGAACTGGCCGGCACGGGTGGTCACGCGGCGGTCACGGGTAACGCGAAAGTGGTAATCGTCAATATTGTCGCCATCCACCACGCGATAGTACATATCGGTTTTGCCCGCCAATAAATCGCGCTGTAACGCCAGTTGGTAGGTGGTCTTGTCGAGCAGGCCCGGCTCGGTCGGCAGGCTGAACGGATCTTCCTTGTGTACACCGGTGACCTGTGCGTTGGCCCAGTCAAAGGTTTGCGTGGTTTCGCGGCCGCGCCCCAAGCCCTTGCGTTGGTATTTATAGGTCAGCGGGATGACACGGTTATCCTCCAGCTTCAAGGTACTTTGCTCGGTGAGCCGTGCGACAAACATGCCGGCGTTGAAATTCAGCGTCCAGGTGCCATCGTCATTGCTGACCAGGGAGTGGTTGGCTTCGCCATTGACCGGGATATTTTTCATATCAGCGGCATAACTGGCGGAAAAGGGAATCAGTTCGGCAGCCATCAGGCTGCTGGCGCCCAGGCTTAGGGCAAGGGCCGCCAGCCAATGGCTGGTTCGGCGGGTGTAGGACGTGCTTTTAGGCATTTGGCTGTACTCGCATGTCGGTCTCGATATCATCCAACTGTAGCCCACCGGCGGGAATGGGGTTCCCATCCAGACAGGCTTGGTTGTCTATCAGCCGCAGGCGACCCTGGATAAACCAGTTCATTGCCAGCGGGTATATACGATGTTCCTGTTGCTGTACGCGCGCGGCCAGAGTGGCAGCGGTGTCCTTAGACAATACCGGAATTGGGGCCTGAATGACTACCGGCCCGCCGTCCAATTCTGCGGTGACGAAATGCACGCTGGAGCCATGTTCGTTATCGCCGGCTTCCAGCGCACGCTGGTGAGTGTGCAACCCCTTGTGCTTGGGCAGCAATGAAGGGTGGATATTTAATACCCGGCCATGAAAATGCGTGACAAAGGCCGGCGTCAGAATGCGCATAAAGCCAGCCAGTATCACCAGGTCCGGCTGGTAGCTGTCGATGCACTCGATCAGCGCAGCATCAAAATGGTCGCGCCCGGAAAAGTCCTGATGATTGACCACCGCGGTGGCTATACCCGCTCGTGTCGCGCGCTCCAGACCGCCCACGGCAGGACGGTTGGAGATCACGGCGACGATCTGGCCTGCCGAGGTGCGGCCCGCCAGATCATCGATCAAGGCTTGCAGATTGCTGCCGGAGCCCGAGATCAGCACGACGATACGGCAGGCCACGGGAGTGCCGGCCATCCTTTAATTACCCTTGCGGTTGAGAACGACGGCTTCGCCGCCTTCAGTGCCTGGTGCGATATGACCGATGATCCAGGGTGCTTCGCCGGCCTTTTCCAGCACGCTGATGGCATTGGCGGCCTGGTCTTCGGCCACGCAGATCACCATGCCAACGCCACAGTTGAGCACGCGGTGCATTTCCGTTTCATCGACATTACCCTGCTCCTGCAGCCAGTTGAACACGGCAGGGCGCTGCCAGCTGTTCAGGTCGACATGCGCGCAGGCGTTGGCCGGCAGTACACGGGGAATGTTTTCCAGCAGGCCGCCGCCAGTGATGTGGGCCATGGCCTTGACCGCGCCGGTATCTTTGATCAGTTGCAGCAGGGCCTTGACGTAGATGCGCGTGGGCGCCATCAGCAGTTCGCTCAGCGGCTTGCCGTCGACGTTGGTGGTATTGATGTCCACACCACTGACTTCGATGATCTTGCGCACCAGCGAGTAGCCGTTGGAGTGCGGGCCCGAGGAGGGCAGGGCGAGCAGCACGTCGCCTGCCTGCACCCGGCTGCCGTCGATAATCTCGGCCTTTTCCACCACCCCGACGCAGAAGCCGGCCAGATCGTAATCCCCGCCCTCGTACATGCCGGGCATTTCTGCCGTTTCGCCGCCGACCAGTGCGCAGCCAGCCAGTTCGCAGCCAGCGCCAATGCCGCTGACGACCTGCGCTGCGACGTCGATATCGAGTTTGCCAGTGGCGTAGTAATCCAGGAAGAACAGCGGCTCGGCGCCACACACGACCAGATCGTTAACGCACATGGCGACCAGATCGATACCGATGCTGTCGTGCTGGCCCAGGTCCATCGCCAGGCGCAGTTTGGTGCCCACGCCGTCGGTGCCGGAGACCAGTACCGGTTGCTTGTAGCCTTCAGGAATTTCGCACAGGGCGCCAAAACCACCCAGGCCACCCATGACCTCAGGTCGGCGGGTACGCTTGGCGACGTGCTTGATCCGGTCAATCAGGGCGTTACCGGCGTCGATGTCTACTCCGGCGTCCTTGTAACTGATGGAGGGCTTGGGTGGCGTCTGGCTGCTCATGCGCTAATCTCGGTGATGAAAGGAATAACAGCCAGCCAATGGAAGCCGCTGCGACAAAGCACAGTAGTTTAACAATATGCAGTGCCAAGAACCATGCCGGTGGGCTGATCGGTGGGCTGATCAATGTTCCACCGGAGGCCGGCCTGGTTGCCGCCGCCGCGACGGTTGTTTAATGTATGCGTACTATCCCTGTTCACGCCAGCCATCCATTCGGGTTGCCGTTGACCTGTTCAAGCGGAACCGTTCATGTATTCAATGCGAAAAATAGTGCTGTTGTTGGCCCTGGTTCTGGCACCGCTCACGTTGCAGGCCGCGGTGGTACAGGGCTTCTATCAGGTACAACTGCCAGTAGCAGAAGACCAGTCCCGCGATGACGCGATGAGCGAAGCGCTGGAGGTGATGCTGACTCGTTTGGGCGGCTCTGGCGCGCTGAAAGAACGCGGGCGTTTCGACCAGGCACTGCAAGACCCGCGCACGGTGATGCGGCGTATGGGCTCTGCAGAAGGGGGCGGGGTGGATGTGGAGTTCGAGCCTGCTCAGTTGCGCGAGTTGATGACGGCTGCAGGCCAACCCATGTTGGGACCGACCAGGCCCGGGGTGATGCTATGGGCGGTTGAAGAGAGCGCGCTGGGCAACGAATTCCTGAATGCGGCTGGCAACTGGGCCGAGGTCTTGAGCGCGGCGGCACGCCATCGTGCCGTTGCGCTGAGCTTTCCGCTGCATGACCTGCAGGATCGCACTGAGGTCAGCGAGAAGACCATTGTTGCGGCGGAGCGGGCGCCGCTGGTCCAGGCTACCGCACGTTATGATGCGAGTGCTGCGCTGGCGCTGCAGATTACCCAGCTGTCTTCCGGCTGGAAGCTCGATTGGCACCTGTGGCTGGATGAGGAGGCCGGCAAGGGCAGTATCAGCGCCGAGACACCCGAGCAGGCCGCAGACCAGTTGATGCTGCAGGTCGCCAACCAGGTATTCGCCCAGTACGCCGTTTCAGCGGCGCGGACGGATGAGCTGAGCAGTTGGATAATAGTGGTCGATAACGTGCAGGGCCTGGACGCCTTTGCCAGCCTGCAGCGCATATTGCAACAGCTGGGCAGTCAGGAGGTCCCGCAGTTGCTGGCCATTGACGGTAGCCTGGTGCGCTTGAAATTCGACTTCCCCGGCAGTGAAGGGCAGCTGCAGCGGTTGCTGGCGCTGGATCAGCGCCTGATCAAGAGCAAGGCGCCTGAACCACCTCGGCCTGCGGCACCATTACTGTCAAGCGCGCCTGTCGCAACACCCGGCATTGACGGGTTGACCCTGAGTGAGCCGGTCGGTGTTGACGCCAGTGGCGCGGATGTGCAGCCCGAGCCCGCGATGCCGCCGCTAACAACGGCACCCGAGTCGCCGCCAGAACCTGCGGCGAACACTCTTTATTATCGCTGGCGCTGAGGGCTATGGGCCTTTGGCTATGGGAGCCGCACATGACTGCTGACGCTTCATTCAGGCCCATGACAGAGGTCGTTGCAGCCTGATGCCAACCGGTCAACCCATGCAGTTGCCGCTCGGCATCAAGCTCAATGACGAGGCTACCTTCACCAATTTCTACGCCGGGCCTAATGCGGCCGCGGCAGCGGCCGTTCAGGCGCTGTCCGGCTGCCAGCCAGTATTGCCGGACACCTGTCTGTACCTGTGGGGTACCGCGCAAAGTGGCCGCTCGCATTTGCTTCAGGCGGCCTGCCACAGCATGGCCGAGTCCGGCGGCCTGGCCATGTATCTGCCGTTGGCCGAGGTACAGGATCTCGGTCCTGAGGTGCTCGAGGGCATGGAGCATTTTGACCTGTTGTGCCTGGACCAGTTGGACGTACTGGTCGGGGATGCGGCCTGGGAAGAGGCGCTGTTTCATTTGTACAATCGACTCCGGGAACAGGGCAGCAGCCTGCTGATGGCCGCGTCTGCCGCGCCCAGGGCAATGGGCTTCAGTTTGCCGGACCTGGCCTCGCGCTTGAGTTGGGGGCTGGTATTCCAGTTGCATCCGTTGAGCGATGAAGATAAGCAGCGCATGCTGATATTGCGCGCCGAATTGCGCGGGCTGCAGCTTAGCGAAGACGTGGCGCGTTACTTGCTGAGTCGCGGCGCGCGGGGTATGGGCGAGTTGTTCCAGGCCCTTGAGCAGCTCGATCAGGCGTCACTGCAGGCCCAACATCGCTTGACGATTCCTTTCGTCAAACGCGTGATGGGCTGGTAGCTACTTCAACGCTCGCCGTTGTTCACCCGTTGTGCTTGAAAGCCCCAGCGCACGTAACCCATGGCCGGGATGAAATACAGCACGCTGAAGCCGGTCAGCAGTGCGCCATAGAGCATACGCTCGGGTTGAAAGCAGGTGAGTACACCGTAGATGAAATACAGGTTCACCGCGAAGCACAGCCAGGCGTGCGTGCGTATATTGCCCTTCAGCATGCCGGGCAGGAAGATCAGTAACGGTACCGTCAGGGTGCCGATGATGATCCACGGATTGGCACCGTGCAGGTCGGCCATCACTGCGTTGTAGATCAGCAAGGTGGCGAGTAATCCGACATAGCCGATCAGCGCGAGGACGCGGCACACACGCAGCCGCGGATTCAAATAGTCCAGGCTCGGAAGCGGCTTGTCAGCGCTGGCCATGGGCAGCTCCCGCATGCAGTTGCCGAGTCAGCAGGGCGACGCGCTCACCGAGTGCGCGGCACAGCGCCGATTCGTGTTTATCCAACCCGCGAGCGCCGTCGGCACCGGCGTGGTGGCTGGCGCCGTAGGGCGTGCCGCCGCCGCGCGTCTCGGTCAGCTCCGGATTGGTGTAGGGCAATCCGGCCAACAGCATGCCGTGGTGCAGCAGCGGTAGCTGCATGGACAGCAGGGTGCTTTCCTGGCCCCCATGCAGGCTGGCGGTCGAGGTGAACACTGCGGCGGGCTTGTTCGCCAGGCTGCCGGCCAGCCACAGGCTGCTGGTGCCGTCGATAAAGTATTTCAGCGGCGCCGCCATATTGCCAAAGCGTGTTGGGCTGCCCAGTATCAACGCAGAGCAGTGGCGCAGATCATCTTCAGTGCAATACACCGCGCCCTGTTCAGGCACGGCCGGCTGGCTGGCCTGGGTGTCGGCCGACACGCTGGGCACGGTCCGCAGCCGCGCCTGCATGCCGGTTTTCTCGATGCCGTCGGCAATCAGGCGAGCCATCTTGGCGGTTGCGCCATGACGGCTGTAGTACAAGACCAGCACATAGCACTCGGCATCACTCATGCGAACAGCTCCAGCAGCTTCTCAGGTGGCCGGGCGATGAGCGCCTGACTGTCCTTGACGACGATCGGCCGCTCGATAAGCCTGGGGTAGTCCGCCAGGGCCTGCACCAGTTGCGCTTCACTGAGTTCGGGGTTGCCCAGATTCAGTTCCTTGTAAGTGTCCTCACCCTTGCGCATCAACTCCCGGGCACTCAGGCCGAGGCTAACCAGCAGCTCGCTGATGGTGGCATTGTCGAGCGGCTCGTCGATGTAATTGATGATATCGAAAGCTTCGCCGCGCTGCTCCAGCAGAGCCAGGGCCTGGCGGGATTTGGAACAGCGGGGGTTGTGATAGATTCGCACTGCGGACATGTGACACTCCGTTGCAGGTGGGTAAGCAGGTGGCTTATACCGGGTATGGGGTTTATTCTAAGCCTTAAACCATCTGGCTGTCAGGGAACTTGGATGCCGCGTCGACTCAACCTGTTACTGCATTTTTTACGCTATCTGTTCAGACGATTCGGCGAAGACAACTGCGCCAAGAATGCTGCAGCCCTGACCTATACCACGCTGTTTGCCGTGGTGCCGGTGATGACGGTGACCTATGCGATGCTCGCAGCGATACCGGCGTTCAGCCTGGTGGGAGCGCAGATCGAGGATTACATCTTCAATAATTTCATACCGGCCACCGGTGACACGCTGCGCGAATATCTGCATGACTTTTCTAATCAGGCGCGCCAGTTGACCGGTGTGGGTATCGCCCTGCTGATCGTGACTGCGTTCATGATGCTGGTCAATATCGAGCGCGCCTTCAATGCCATCTGGCGCATTCGTCAGCCGCGCCGGGGCATATCGAGCTTTCTGCTTTACTGGGCTGTGTTGAGCCTGGGGCCCATGCTGCTGGGCGCCGGTTTTGTGGTCAGTACCTATCTTGCCTCGCTGAACTTTCTGTCGGGTGACGCTGCGGTAGGCGAGGCTTACCGTTGGGCGCTGGGCTGGGTGCCGCTGGTACTCAGCGTGGCGGCCTTCACGCTGGTCTTTGTTGCCGTGCCCAACACCCGTGTGCCGTTCCGTCACGGTTTGGCTGGCGGGGTATTGGTGGCGCTGCTGTTTGAAGGTGCAAAAGCCAGTTTCGCACTCTATGTAGCGCTTTTCCCCGGCTATCAGCTGATCTACGGCGCCTTCGCGGCGTTTCCGCTATTTTTGATCTGGGTTTATATCAGCTGGGTGATTATTCTGTTCGGCGCCGAACTGGTGGCCAATCTGGATAGCAGTTCAGCCTGGCAGCGTCCTTTGCTGCCCAGACTTATCACCTTGATGGCCCTGTTGCGGGTGTTGCTGCAGGCTCAGCAGAAGGGCCAACTGGTCGATCTGGGGCGGGTGAATGCGGCAGGCTGGGTCATGCATGAGGAGTTGTGGCTGCAGTTGACCGAGTTTCTGGAAAGCGAGCAGATCATTGCCCGGGCCCAGCAGGGCGGTTATGTATTGACCCGTGACCTGGACGAGCTGGATATGGCTGATCTGCTCTCCCGGCTGCCGGAGCCTCTGCCCTCGGTCGACCAGTTGCCGGGGCGGGTGGAGGGCGATGGCGCCTGGTATCCGCCTTTTCTCCAGGCCCTTGGGCGGCTGGAGGAGCAGCGCAGGCTGGTGCTGCAGGGCAGCGTCAAGAGCTGGCTGGGACCGGAGGCAGGTTTGCCGATAACGACACCACTGGATACGGAGAAATTCGACGCATGATTGCGCAATTATGTCAGCCGCTGGCCGCCTGTCAGCGGGCCATGATTCTGCTGGTCTGCCTGACGCTGGCGGCCTGTGGGGCTGAGCAATGGACCGATCAGGACGGCAATGGGTATACGTCCAGTGATCTTGACGGGCGCTGGCTGGTGGTCAATTACTGGGCCGAGTGGTGCGCACCCTGCCGCGAGGAACTACCCGAGTTGAACGCGCTGAATACAGTGGCGGATAACATCCAGGTCGTCGGGATTCATTTCGACGCTTATCAGGGTGCCGAGCTGCTCGAGCTGAGTCAGCGGATGGATATCCACTTCCCGGTGCTCGGTCACGATTTCGCTGCAGCTTATGCCCTGCCCATGCCGCAGGTACTGCCCACCACCTATATCATCAATCCTGCGGGCGAGCTGGCACATACGCTGCAAGGACCACAGGATGAGGCAGGGCTGCTGGCCCTGATGCAATAGCCAGAAAACGGAGGGAGCATGAGCAGTCTGAGTCTTCAAGGGTATGTGCGTGGTCAGGTACAGGGCGTCGGATTTCGCCAGGCCACAGTGCGTCAGGCGAACAAACTGGGCATTGATGGCTGGGTACGCAATCTGCCAGACGGATCGGTTGAGGTGATGCTGTGTGGCGAGGCGTCGGCGTTGGAGGCCATGACCGCCTGGCTGCATACCGGGCCGGTTGCGGCCAAGGTGGACTCGGTGGAGCTGGCGGGGTGCCCATGGCAGGATATTGCCGGCTTCGTGCAGCTATAAGCGCTGCAGCCGCTTATTCATTGACGTACCAGAAGCGGTACCAGTAATCGAGCACGCGGTCCGGGTACTTCTGACTGCCCAGGCTGCCGTTATAGCGCGCCAGCGCGCGGCGCAGGTTGCCTTTTTCCTTGTCCAGGTAGTATTTGAGAATGGTGCAGCCGTAACGCAGATTGGTCGCCAGATCGATCAGGTTGTCATCCGGGCGGCCTAACTCCGCTTTCCAGAACGGCATCACTTGCATCACCCCCTGGGCTCCGACGCTGGACAACGCATAGCGGTCAAACAGACTCTCCGAGTGAATCACGGCGATGACCAGATCCGGTTTCAGGCCGGCAACACGCGACTCGCGGTGCACCAGGCGCAGAAATTCCAGGCGCTGTTGTTCGTTGGGAAGAAAGCGTTGCAGCCGGGTCGACATGTCCAGCAACCAGACTTCGGCATCAAAGCGGTCATCAAAGCTGTCTGCCTGGGCCACAGTCTGCATCAGCAGCGCTTTGAGCTGAGGGTCGACCTGATTGGCCGGTAGCGGCTGCGCAGCGCTGAAGGTGCTGGCGCCGAGCAGCAGGAGAACGGTCACTGTCCTTGTGAGGGGTGTCATGTCAGGGGTGCTGGTTCAAGTCCAGGGCGTGCAAAAAATCTCCCTGCAGCTGGGGGTCGCCGGTGGTCAGCAGAATGAGCATGTTTTCCAGCTGGAGGGACTCTACCGAAAGCCCCATTTCGGAGAGTCGATGAACGCGATAGGCCCATTGATCCACACCGTCCTCTTCGAGGTTGCCGTAGATCAGATCAACCGCTTCATGCAGCTTGCTGCGCAATGTGCGATCAATCAGCAAGTTGACCTCAGTGCTGACCTTGGGCCCGGCGCTGGCAACCAGCTGGATGACCCGCAGATTGTCATAATCGAGGTTAAGAAAGCCGTCATTCAGCAAATTCAGGCGCAATAGTCCATCAGCGTCGGTATCCAGTCGGGTGCGAAAGCTGCCGACGACGATGTCCACGGGCTTGTTGGCCCAGGGTAGTGTCTGGTGCTCTTCGCGTCGATCAATCACCGCGCCGCGCGCATCCAGCTCAACCACATCGTAATGCACCTGTTGCTGTAAGCGCAGGGTGCGCTGCGGCAGCGATAACACGGCAACGTCGCCAGCATCGATCTGGATGCTGTTGTTGAGCAGTGTCCGCTCGACGCGGGCGGGTGAGGTTTCACCACGCGGCATATTTATGCCGCAGGCCGTTAACATCAGGCTGGCAGGCATCCATAGCCACCAGTTTGCCAAATGCACTTGCATCGTCTATCTGACCTCAGGCCTTGGCGAATTGTCCGAGCAGGAAGCCGAGCATCTCCGCACTGGGGATGTTGCGAGCTTCGCTGTCGCGCCGGTTTTTGTATTCCAGTTGACCCTCGGCCAGGCCGCGGTCACTGATAACGACCCGATGGGGAATACCGATCAGATCCATGTCCGCGAATTTGACGCCGGGGCTGACCTTTTTGTCACGGTCATCCAGCAATACGTCGATACCGGCTTTCTGCAAGCTGTAATAAAGCTGCTCGGTAGCGTCCCGGACGGTCTCCGAGCTTTCCATCTTCATCGGCACCAGGGCCACCTGGAAGGGCGCCAGGGCATCGGGCCAGATAATGCCGCGCTGATCGTAGTTCTGCTCGATGGCGGCGGCCACCACGCGGGACACGCCGATGCCATAGCAACCCATGATCAGTGCGCTGGCTTTGCCCTGTTCATTCAGCACATTACAGTTCATCGCTTCGCTGTATTTGCGCCCGAGCTGAAAGATATGCCCGACTTCAATGCCGCGGCGAATCACCAGCGTGCCGTCGCCGTCCGGACTGATATCCCCTTCCAGTACATTGCGCAGGTCGGCCACCGCATCGTACTTGGCGTCACGCTGCCAGTTGACGCCGGTGAAGTGCCGGCCATCCTGATTGGCGCCGCAGACAAAGTCCGCCAGATGGGCGGCACTGTGATCGGCAAGCACCGGAATATCCAAGCCAACCGGGCCGATAGAGCCCGGCTTGCAGCCGATCGCCTGTTGGATCTGCGCTTCGCTGGCCATGGTCAGCGGTGCCTGCACGGCAGGGTGATTCTCGGCCTTGATGACGTTGAGCTCGTGATCGCCGCGCAGTATCAGGGCGACCAGTGGCTGATGTTTGCCCTCTTGCGCTTGCCCCAAGACGATCAGCGTTTTGACCGACTGCTTGGCTGGCACTTGCAGAAACTGGCTGACTGCCTCGATGGTGAACTGCTCGGGTGTGTCCACCAGGGTCTTGGCCTGCACGGGCGCAGGGCGATCACCCTGGGGTAGTTGCGCGGTGGCTTTCTCCATATTGGCCGCGTAGGTGCCGGTATCGGAAAACACGATAGCGTCCTCACCGGAATCAGCCAGCACGTGAAATTCATGCGAGCCTTCGCCACCGATCGAACCATTATCCGCGACCACCGGGCGGAAATTCAAACCCAGGCGGGTGAAGACATTGCAGTAGGCCTGGTACATGCCGTCGTAGGTGTGCTGCATGGACGCCTGGTCCAGGTGGAAGGAGTAGGCATCCTTCATGACGAATTCGCGGGCGCGCATCAAGCCGAAACGCGGGCGGATTTCATCGCGAAACTTGTTCTGAATCTGGTACAGGTTCAGCGGCAGCTGTTTATAGCTGCTGATCTCGCTGCGGGCCAGATCGGTAATCACTTCCTCGTGGGTCGGGCCGACGCAGAACTCGCGGTCGTGGCGGTCCTTCAGACGCAGCAATTCCGGGCCGTACTCCTCCCAGCGCCCGGATTCCTGCCACAGCTCGGCAGGCTGGATGGCAGGCATCAGTACTTCCAGGGCGCCGGCGTTGTTCATCTCGTCGCGCACCACCGCCTCGACCTTGCGCAGTACCCGCAAGCCCATGGGCAGCCAGGTATACAAGCCCGAGGCGATCTTGCGGATCATACCCGCGCGCAGCATCAGCTGGTGGCTGATCACCGTGGCGTCGGCAGGTGTTTCCTTCAGGGTCGAGATCAGATATTGGCTGGTACGCATGGGCTGGGCAATCCTGGAATAGGGGCATGGAATGGGCATATTGTACGGCTGTCGGCCACTAGCGTATAGCCATAGGCTACGGCGGATAGGCTGAATGGCAGGCATAAAAAAACCCGGCCTAAGCCGGGTTTTTTAGTTTCTTAGCGCAGGTCTGCTTAGAGCAGATCCCAAGTATAGGAAACGATCAGGCGGTTTTCATTTACATCACCACCTTCCAACTCTGCGTCCTGACGGACGGTGGCGTTGCGCCACAACACGTTGACGCCTTCCAGCATGCCAGCTTGCATGGTGTAGCTGATGTTGGTGTCACGCTCCCAACGG
>JAWOGT010000163.1:0-3032 GCA_046496585.1 Halopseudomonas sp. | reverse complement strand
ATTGATCCGGTCGGCCACGCCGGCCACGCTGGGACAGCCAATGATTGAACGGCCACCCAAGGCGCGCGGTCCGAACTCCATGCGGCCCTGGAACCAGGCCACCGGGTTACCTTCAGCCAGTATATCGGCGATGTATTCGGGAGCGTCTTCGATCAGCTTCCACTGGGGTGTGTTCGGGTGGCGAGCGCAGGCAGCGATGATGTCTTCGTTGCTGTAACTGGGGCCGAGATAGACGTGCTCCATCTTCTCCACCGGCACGCCGTTCTGCTCGGAAATATACGCAGCTGCGCCAACGGCGGTGCCGGCATCGCCAGAGGCCGGCTGCACGAACAGTTCCTTGACCTCGGGACGAGCAATGATCCGCTGATTGAGCTTGACGTTCAGTGCGCAGCCACCGGCAAATGCAAGCTTGCCGGTTTCACGGAGAATATCGCCTAGGTAGTAGTCCATCATTTCCAGCGACAGCTTTTCAAACAACGCCTGCATGCTGGCTGCGTAATGGATATAGGGGTCGTCGGCGATATCGCCTTCACGCTTGGGGCCCAGCCATTCGATCAGCTTGGGCGAGAAGTAAAAGCCCTTGCCCTTTTCCTTGTAACGCCGGAAGCCGATTACGTTGGCGTACTCGGTATTGATAATCAGCTCACCATTCTCGAATTTGGCCAACCGGGAAAAATCGTATTTGGCCGCGTCGCCATAGGGCGCCATGCCCATGACCTTGAATTCGCCGTCGAGCATTTCAAAGCCGAGGTATTCGGTCAGCGCGCCATACAGGCCACCGAGAGAATCCGGATCGTAGAATTCCTTGATCTTGTGAATCTTGCCATTCTCGCCATAGCCGAAGAAAGTGGTGGCGTATTCACCCTTGCCGTCGATGCCCATGATCGCGGTCTTTTCCTTGAAACCGGAGCAGTGATAGGCGCTGGAGGCGTGGGCCAGATGGTGTTCGACCGGTTCAAGGCGGACTTTTTTCGCATCAAAGCCCAACTGCTCGAGGCACCAGAGGATCTTCTTGCGATAGCGATTGAAACGCCGATTACCCATCAGGATCGCATCCAGCGCTCGATCAGGGGCGTACCAATAGCGCTTGGCATACTGCCAGCGTGCCTTGCCGAAAATACTGATAGGTGCAAACGGAATGGTGACGATATCCACGTCCGCCGGGGTGATCCCCGCTTGTTCCAGGCAGAACTTGGCCGACTCGTAGGGCATGCGATTCTTGGCATGCTTGTCACGCACAAAGCGCTCTTCTTCCACAGCGGCTATCAGTTTACCGTCGATATACAAAGCGGCGGAGGGGTCATGGCTGAGTGCGCCGGAGAGTCCGAGAATTATCAGTGCCACAGGGTTGCCTCATCAGAACAGCGGTCGGTTGTAGTCGGATTTTACACAGTTAAGCCCGCAGGTGCCGCTTTTGAGCATGGCCCTCGCGCCACACTTACAATCACGGCACCTTTATCAGCTAAAGCGTTAGTCTGGCAGATTCGCTTCCAGCCACAGCCCCAGGGCACTGCCTTGTGGCCAATTGCGGATCAGCCGGGCCCGGTCAGTCAGCCAGGCTACACGCCAGCTGGCTTCGCCAGGGTGCACTTGCATACTGTCGAGGTCGATCAGCCAGACCTGATCAGCGTGCCAGAGCAAATTGGTGGCTTTGAAATCCCCATGGCTGATATGCGATCCAGCGAGCTGTCTGAGCATGGACAGCAACGCATGGCCTTGCTCTGGCGTCGGCAACCTCTCACCTTGCGCACCAAACAGCTCCAGCAGACTCTGGCCCGGACAATACTCGCAGATCAGCCAGGCGCGGCGCCGTAAAGGCCCGAACCGGCTTTCAATCATCGCCAGGGGCGCAGGCGTGGGGATACGCAAAAACTGCAGACGTTGCGCCGCGAGCCATGAGTGCCACGCGCGGCTAGGGCGCCAGAAACGCGTCAGCCAGTGGCCAAGCCCTTTGATATTGTACCGTTTGACCACCACGTTGGCGGCGCCTAGCTGGGCCAGGGTTACGCTGCTGCTGCCGCCGTCCTTAAGTTGCGGTGCCTGCTCAAACGGCGAGTCCGGCGCCTCCAGCAGTGGGCGCAGCTCTTCAGCACGGGCGCGCAGCGCCGCAGAGAATCGCCACCAGTTACGCTGTACCTGAAACAGACTGCAGTCCCGCACGGCCTTGCGCAGCCAATCAGCCAGCCGCTGCGCCCTGACTCGCCGGATCCGCTCAGCCAGCCGATCCGGGTTGATCGCGCGCTCGGCATTGACCTGAAGGTAATGGATCAGCAGCAGTTCGACGTACTGGTCCCACGCGCTATCCAGCTGAGCAAAAAAAATTGCCAGATTATCTTCTGCCTGCTGTGCCGTCAGCGGCTGCCCGGGGCTGACCCGTTCGATTGCATCGCCGTCAATCACGTAAAGCTGTTCGCCCTGCAGCAAAAAGTTGCCCAGATGCAGGTCCGTCTGCACCAGCCCAGCTCGGTGCATGGCAGCGATACTGCCCAGCGCCTGGCCAAGTAGATCTAGCGCTGGCGCGCTGCCCGTCGGTTGATCATCAAGCTCATCCCAGATTTGCTGCAGGCTGCTTGAGCCTTGCAGATAGTTGGTGCAAATGAACCGGCCATCCACCTCCAGCTCGCCATCGGCGATGATGGCGGGGGTGGCAATACCCGCCGCCTTCAATGCCAGCAAGCCATCCAGTTCGCGCTGCGCATGCCGATTGGCAGCGCGGGCTATAAACAGCTTTACCACTACCGCTCGTCCGTTCAGCTCACCGGCCGCCACCAGGCGTTTGCCAGGCAATACCCGTAACCAACGCTGCAGCGATAGCTCCCCTGCAGGCGTCGTCAGCAATCCTGGCAACCGCGGGGTGCGTCCGCCGGCGGTTAGCGCAGCAAGGGTAACGGGCATCATCCGCGCTCTTTCGCCTTGATTCGCTTCTGGATGCTGACGATAAGGCTTTTCGCCTCGTCATCCAGGTGGCACTTATCCAGATAGGACAATATAAACCTCAGCAACTCGGTTCGGCTGGTTAGCTCATCGGCATC
>JAWOGT010000254.1:0-6255 GCA_046496585.1 Halopseudomonas sp. | reverse complement strand
GGCCTCGGCTGGGTGGCGGGTCGCTATCTGCAGGCCAGTGGCAGCCATATTGCCGGAATGATGCTGTATATCGTTACGCCTTCGGTGATCTTTGCCGGGGTCATGGCGGCGCCACTCTCGGCCAGTGTGATCATGCTGCCGTTCCTGGTGTTCGGCTTCTGCACTATGCTGGCGCTGGTTCATCTGCTCATTGCCCGGCGCTGGCTCAAGGATCCGCTGGCCAACCTGATACCGCTGTCTGTGGGTACCGGAAATACCGGCTATTTCGGTATTCCGCTGGCTTTGTTGCTGTTTGGTGAGCAGGGCTTGAGTATTTATATCGTCTGCATGCTCGGGACTACGCTGTTCGAAAACTCTGTGGGCTTTTATCTGGCGGCGCGGGGCCGTTTTGGCGTACGCGATTGCCTGCTGAAGGTCATCCGGCTGCCGGCCATTTATGCCTTTGCGCTGGCGGTTATGCTGAATTTATCCGACATTGGCATGCCTGAGGTGCTGGTGCCGCTGTTCGATAATCTGCGCGGTGCCTATAGCATTCTCGGCATGATGATAGTGGGTATGAGCATCCTCAGTATGCGCGGTCTGGCTGGGGACATACGCTTCACGGCGCTGGCCTTTTTTGGCAAGTTTGTGTCCTGGCCCATGCTGGCGCTGGCCTTTTGGTGGGTCGATAGCCGTGTACTGCAGATCTATGATTTGCCCGTTTATCAAGCGCTGTTCCTGATTTCCATCACCCCCATTGCGGCCAATACGGTGGTCATTGCCACCCTGCTGAATACCTCGCCCAGACAGGTGGCGGGTACCACGCTGCTGAGTACCCTGGTCGCGCTCATTTACATTCCGCTGATGGTCTCGTGGGTGTTCGGCACCTGAGCTTGTGCGTTTCCCTGTCGGTCCTGGGTTCATCCTGGAGAGGGCCGGCGGTGCATGGGCCCAGCCTTCCCGCATGTCGTGCAAAATGCAATGCGTCAAATCGCTGTGTCGTGCATGATGCCGATCCAGGCTTTTCTGCTAACACTTCAACCTATTGATTCAAATGATTATTTTAATAAATTAAAGCTGGCACGTGACGTGCAAGTACTTGTGTACGCAACGATAATGCTGGCGGCCCCAAGCGGCTGATACCGGTTAAGCCCAGGAGTAAGAGCAACATGAAATACAAGGATTTTGGGCTAGGTGTATTGGCAACAATGCTATTGGCAGGTGCAACCGTGATGTTTCTGGTGAGTGACGGCAGCCTGCCGGAATTGAAGTCCTCTGGCGCCGAGTCCGCCCCTGTTTCCGCGGCGGTTTCCGCTCAGATTCGCCAGCAGGCCAGCGCGCATTTTCAAAGAACCAGTGCAGATGGTGCTGAACGTCCCAAAGGTGCCGAGAAAAGCCGTTGGGTGTTTTGATTGGCAGTAACAGGCTTTGGCGTAAGCCACCCGATAGCCAGTAATATGGGATGGTCCGCACCTGTGTGGCGATCCATCTAACCTTGATTGTGGGGAGAATCGAGCAATGATCGTATTGGCTATTGCATTTCTTATCGTCGCTATCGCGGCGGCGATCGTGGGCTTTGGTGGCGCAGCGGCGGGGCTGGTGGCCACCGCCGGCCAATTTCTTTTTGTCCTGTTCATGCTGCTGTTCGTGCTGTCTTTCATCCTCGGTATGGGCCGACGTATTCGTCAGCAACGGACCAGCTTGCCGCGCATCAGCGTTCACTGACTGACTGCTGGGCGAGTAGCTCGGCGTAGATGCCTTTGATTTCCATCGCGAAGTGATCCACCGAATGCGCTCTGGCAGACTCCAGGGCATTGCCTGCCAGCTGTTTTCGAAGCACTTTATTACCTATCAGCTTTTTCACTGCAGCCTGCCATAGTCGTTGGTTGTCTGGCGTCTTGAAGCCATTGACGCCCTCATCGATCACATCATCGATACCACTGGAACGTATAGCCACCACAGGCAACCCCGCAGCCATGGCTTCCAGTATCACCATGCCCTGTGTTTCCGATTTGGAAGCGAATACAAACAGATCCCCCAGGCGATAGTAGGTCGGCATTTTCGCCGGCTCCACGGCGCCGAGCAAGGTGAACCAGGCATTCAGCTGCAGTTCATCAATGCGGCTTTGCAGGCGCTGGCGCTGATGTCCGTCGCCGATCATCAGCAACCTGAAGGGCTGCTCGATGTCCAGGCGTAGTTGCTGCACTGCATCAATCATGAAATCGATATTCTTCTCGTTTGACAGCCGCGCCACGCTGATCAGGACCGTCTCCTGCCCGATGTTCAATGCCTTGCGCAGGCTGGCCAGTTCGGTTTTATCAACCGTTTGAAAACATGGAAAGTCGATGCCGGTTGGCTGCACGAAAATCGGCGTCCTGACGCCGATCAGGTGCAAATACTCTTCTGCTGAATAGGTTGGCACCACAATGCCGTCACATTTGTTGGCGAAGTGCTTGATCAGCAGGTGCGAAATCAGGTTGCGGAACAGCTTGCCGGGCAACGGCACAAAATGGGCGTAGTGCTCCAGGCGGGTGTGATAGGTATAAACCACGGGCACCCCGAGGCGCCGGCCAATAAACAGGCCCAGGGAACCCACCCAGATAGGGTGATGCAGATGAATAATGTCGGGTTGGAAGTGTTTGATCTTCGGGTAAGTGCCTGGAACAAAGAGGTTGGCCATTCTGAACTCGCGGCGTGCACCGAATGCCAGCAATGAGGGCAGACGGATGACGTCGCGCTCGTTCTGGTCCTGGTTCGGGTAGCGTGGAGCGACGACCAGCACGGCGTTACCCTGTGCTTGCAGAGCACTGCGCAAGCGTTCGATGGACACCGGTACGCCACCAATGAACGGCAGGTAATTATTGGTAAACATGGCGACCCGCAGGGGCTTATCGATCCAGGGTGCCGGGTCCAGATCGAAATTGCGATAATAGTTGCGATCGACGAACACCAGGGTGTAAAGGCGCATGGCAATCAGGCTCAATACGCCCAGAATCAGCAAAAAATTGATCAGTCCCACATAGAACAGCGAATAGATAAAGAACCAGGCGCTCTCCAGCTGTTTGAGCAGCGCGTGCTGGCCAATCGGTATGCGCACCAGCTCTGTTGTTACCCCCGCGGCACTGACGTCGACGCGGACATAGTGATAGAAGCTGAGGTCGTTATTGAATATCAGGCCGCCAGCGCCGCCGGTGGTGATAAAGCGCGTGCCGTCCACAGCCTGTTCGGAGTAAATCGGCAGCTTGGCAGACAATACCAGGTCAATTCGATGTTGTTTTACTAACGCCATCAGTCGGGATGCAAATTCAGTGGGTCCGAGAAAGTCCTTGCTGCTAATCAGCCGGCTATGGTTTTCAACGGGCAGGGGCGGATGACTTATAAACACAAAAGTGTGTTCGGCGTCGTCGCTGTCGAGCAAGTCGCTCAACCATTCTAGTTGCCAGCGAAAATGCGTCTTGCCGGTGCTGTCCAAAAAAATCAGCCGGCTGTCGCCGATAACCACCGAATAAAAATGCGGCCCGAAATGCTCATAGAAACGAAAACTGCCGAAGTTGGCATATTCATTCGGGCCGAAAGTCAGCAGGTAGGGAATCTGCAGATGGCTGAGCGTGCCATACAGCGCCCGGTATTTGTCTTCGCCGCCGGCGCTGACCGCATTGCCGGCTGACACCAGAAAGTCGACCTGCGCGGTATTGAGCAGGGGAATGAAGGTTCGCTCGAAAACTCCGACCGAGTTGTTGATATTGCCTACCACGGCGAAGCTGAAACTATCGGTGTCGCTCAACTGCTCTCGCAATGCCAGCAACTGCTCGGTATGCACTGCGGAGAAGTCAGGCCTGGAGAGATTCAAGTAGCCCTTGTAGCCGATAAGTGCGACGACCAGGGCAAGGTTCAAGTAGAACAGCGCCTTGAACTGGCGTTGCCGGATCATGCGGCTGCCCGCTGGCGGCGCAGCTCAGCTGGCCCTGGTTTCAGCTCCGCTTGGGTAATCAGGCAAGCGGCCAGTACCCGGCAGGTGATGCCCGGTAACGGGCCGCTGAACGGGCCAGGAAATATTTCCGACATGGCCAAGGTGCGGGGGCTGGATGCGCAGTACATGCTGAAGATGATCACTACAGGTGGCCCATGCTGTCCATGTGTTTACCAGCATAGTCCAGACTGGATGGGTGAGATGGGCTAGGACAAATCGAACCGGCCAGGCCGGTCAGCAGCAACAACGGCTTGTAAGTTCTGGTCAAGCCGTTACAATAGCGCGGCCCGGCCAGTACGGGTTTGTTATGGTGGCCCTGTCGGTCCCCTCGCAATGATTCGCCGTTAACCTGGTCAGGCCCGGAAGGGAGCAGCCACAGCGGTTATATCGTGTGCCGGGGTGTGGCTGGCGGGGCTGCCACCCAATTTCCCCCGCTGTTTTGCTTTTCCATTTCTCCCTGTGGTGCATCTCGCAATGTCTGCCCGCTTTGGGTACAGTAGCGCTTGCCTTCAGATCAGACCGGACTACAGACATCCAATGAGTTATCAGGTACTTGCCCGTAAATGGCGTCCGCGCCTGTTTCGTGAAATGGTCGGCCAGACCCACGTATTGCAGGCCCTGATCAATGCTCTGGATAATGACCGGCTGCATCATGCCTATCTGTTTACCGGTACCCGCGGCGTGGGCAAGACCACTATTGCGCGTATTCTGGCCAAGTGCCTTAACTGCGAAGCTGGCGTCAGTTCCGAGCCCTGTGGTGTCTGTTCTGCGTGTCGCGAGATTGATGAGGGTCGATTCGTCGATCTGATTGAAGTGGACGCAGCCAGCCGGACCAAGGTCGAAGATACCCGAGAGCTGCTCGACAACGTTCAATACGCACCGTCCAGAGGCCGCTACAAGGTCTACCTGATTGACGAAGTGCACATGCTCTCCAGCCACAGTTTCAATGCCCTGCTGAAGACGCTGGAAGAACCACCCGAGCACGTCAAATTTCTACTCGCTACCACTGATCCGCAAAAGCTGCCGGTCACGGTATTGTCGCGCTGCCTGCAATTCTCACTGAAGAACATGCTGCCGGAGAAGATCGTCGAACATCTCAAGCACGTTCTGGGTGAAGAGATGATCGGTTTTGATGACGAGTCGTTGTGGCTACTGGGCCGCGCCGCCGACGGGTCAATGCGTGATGCGTTGAGTCTCACTGACCAGGCGATCGCCTTTGGTAACGGCGCCTTGCGGATCGCTGATGTGCGCTCGATGCTCGGCACCATCGATCATGGCCAGGTGTTTGGTCTGTTGGAAACGCTTGCCGCCCACGACGCGCCGGGCGTATTGGCGGCCGTTGCACAGCTGGCCGAACAGGGCGTGGATTTTACCGGCGTACTGGCAGAGTTGCTGTCGACCCTGCAACGGGTGGCGATTGCCCAGGTCTTGCCCGCCGCAGCCGATAACAGCCTGGGCGATCAGGATCGGGTTCTGGATCTGGCTGGGCGCCTGAGTGGCGAAGATGTTCAGCTGTTTTATCAATTGGGTTTGCATGGCCGCCGTGACCTGCCGCTGGCGCCAGATCCGCGCGGCGGTTTCGAAATGGCCTTGTTGCGTATGCTGGCTTTCCGGCCCGGGACTCTCCAGTCCGGTGCCGTCCAGTCAGGGGCCTTGCGGCAGAATGCTGCAGAACCTGCAGCGCCACCGCCGGGAAAGCCCCCGGGGCTCAGCCAGGCCAAGGCTGATTCCCCTCATCCGGGGTCGGCCACTAGCGGACCTGGTGCAGTGCATGCCGTAGCGGCAGCCGCAGCGGTTGCTGATGCTCCGTCCACTAGCGCCGAGCCCCGCACAGCGACTGTGCAACCGCCCAGCGAACCTGCAGTGCAGCCAGTGCATGCCGCTACCGAGCCGTCTGGCGCTGCTGTGCCGACGGCGGATGCAGAGCCGGCGGTTATACCGGTTGCGCACCAGACGCTGCCGCCGACCGGCGAGCCGGCTACACGGTTGCACTCCGGGCATCCGCTGAAAAGCGGCATGCCGGTCAAGCCGCCGCTGAATGAGCCGCCAGCGGAGTGGCTGCAAGCCATCCCCGAGGGTGATGCGGGCAACGGCGATACCGACGATAGCGACAGGGATGACGACGAGGTCCTGGACGTCAGTCAGTATCTGAGTGACTGGCAGGCTGAGCCCGATCCCGTTGATACGGCAACAACAGAGGCTGTTTGGGCCGAAGACAGCATCAGCGTCCTGCCGCCGGCCAGTGGCCTGGCTGCCGAATGGTTGCAGATTTTTCTCGGCCTGGGTCTCAGCGGCCTGACGCAGAG
>JAWOGT010000248.1:0-3724 GCA_046496585.1 Halopseudomonas sp. | reverse complement strand
ATCCCCAGGCCCAGCGCGTTGACGGCAGTACTGCTGACGCCCAGCAGCGGGCACAGGCCGAGTAACTGCACTAGGCCGGGATTGTTATTCCACAAACCTTCCTTGGTGATGTCGGCGAAGCGGGTACTAGCCACGGGCAAGCTCCTCGGTAGTGAGTTCCAGCAACTGGTCGCGGTTGGCGTCGAAATACTGCAAGGCCCGGTACACGGCCTGCACCACGGCACGCGGGGTGATGGTCGCGCCGGTGAATTGGTCGAAGTCGCCGCCGTCCTTGCGCACACCCCAGTTCTCCGGGGCCGGCATGCTCAGGCTGGTGCCGTTGAAATCCAGCACCCAGGTGCTTTTGTTCAACTGCACCTTGTCACCCAGACCCGGTGTTTCGCGGTGGTTGGTAATGCGCACGCCGGCAATCTCGCCATTGGCGCGCACACCCACCAGCAAGTTGATACGGCCGCTGTAGCCGTCCGGCGCGATGCTCGGCAGTATCACCGCCACCACCTCGCCGTCCACACGGCCACGGTAGGCCATGGCATCCCCTGGCAGGTTCAGCAGTTCACGATCATTGACTGCAAAAGCGTCGGCGAGCAGATCGTTGTCGTGTTGATCATGCGGGAGAATCTCGTTCAGTGCGCTCATCTGCATGCGCCGCTGCTCTTCGGCGATGCGCGAGGCGGTGCCTTGTTGGGTCAGCGCAATCAGGCCCACGGTGACCATGGCGAACACACCGAGGATGATGCTGTTGCGGACGATCGAGCTGCCGGCGGTAAGAGGGTTTTCCATGCTCAGTCCACCTTGCCCATGCCGCGCTCAGCCTTGCGATGGCCGTATGTGCGCGGAGTGGTGTAGTAATCAATGGTTGGTGCGGCCAGGTTCATCAGCAACACGGCGAAGGCCACGGCATCCGGGTAGCCACCCCAGGCGCGGATGCAGTACACCAGCACGCCGACGCCGAGTCCGAAGACCAGACGCCCGAGCTTGCTGGTGGCGCCAGAGACCGGGTCAGTGACGATAAAGAAAGCCCCGAGCATGGTCGCGCCGCTGAGCAAATGGAACAGCGGTGAGCCATTGGAATTGGATCCGGAGCCGCCCCAAAACAGCAGGCTCATGACGCCTAGCCCGACTAGCATGCCAACCGGCGCGTGCCAGCTAAATATCTTCTTGTAGAGCAACAGAGCGCCACCGCCCAGGTACGCCAGACTGACCCATTCCCAGCCATAGCCACCCAAACGGCCAAAGATCGGCTGCGCAACGGCCAGCTCGCTCAGGGTCAGGCTGGTGTTGTTTTTCACCACATCCAGCGGTGTGGCCATGGTCCAGCCATCGACCGCCTGACTAGCGGGCAGGAATACCCGCTGCAGGGCTTCGAGAAAACCTAGCGTAGCCTGCATGTCAGGCATCAGCTGCTCGATGCCGCGCGGCACCGGCCAACTGGTCATTTCCACCGGGAAGGAGATCAAGACCACAGCGTAGCCGAGCATCGCCGGATTGAACGGGTTCTGGCCCAGCCCACCGTACAGCTGCTTGCCGAACACGATGGCAAAACTGCAGGCGATCAGCACCAGCCACCAGGGCGCTAGAGGCGGTAGGGCCAGAGCCAGCAGCCAGGCGGTGACCAAAGCGCTGCCGTCGCTGAGAAAGAAGCTCAGCGGCCGCTTACGCAGGAGCAGAATCAGCGCTTCAGTACTCAGCGCAACCACGCTGGCCAGGACAATATTGATCAGCGTGCCCCAGCCAAAGAACCAGGTCATGGCCATGATGCCCGGCAGCGTTGCGGCCAGGACCCAGAGCATGATGGTCTGGGTGCGATTACTGCCTCGGGCGTGGGGTGACGTTATACGCGGCAGGGCCATTACACACTCTCCTTGCTGGACCTGTGTGCGGCGAAAGCCTTGGAGGCGTTCTCCAGGGTCTGTTTGGCATTATCCAGTTCGACTTGCGCCGCGGCGTCATCTGGATTGGCCTGAACGGCGCGTTCGGCGGTCTTGACTGCGGCCTTGGCCATGGCCATATCGGTTTTCAGTTGTTGGGTAACCGGATCGACCGGTTTTTTCGCTGGTGCTTCGGGCTGCAGCTGTTTGGCTGCGGCACTCACGGCCGCGGGCCCAGACTTGGTCTCGCTCGGCAGACGCGCTTCGGCGGCGGCCACTTCGTCGCGCAATCGGGCAATTTCAATCTGTTGCTCTTTCGATGGCGCTTGGCCGGCGGCTTTCTCCGCCTTGCGCAGGCTGACCTTGAGCATGGCGGCCTCGATTTTCAGCCGTTTGCTGGCATCGATCGCGGCAGCCTCAGGCGCGGGTGCTGCTTCAGCCGAAGCGTCGCCCAGCGCTTGGTCATAGGCCCGCTGGGTCTGTTCGCCGGCCTGTTCCAGTGCGGGGATCTGCGCTTGCAGATCGGTATTCTCCGGATTGCCGGCGAGCTGCTTGTGCGCCTTTTTCAGGGCCATTTGCGCGGTGGCGGCTGCAATTTTCAATTGCTTTTGCTCCGGCGTCAGTCCACTGGGTTTTTTGGCTTCCAGTCGCGCTACATCCGGCTCAGCGTTGCCAAGGGCCGGTGCGTCTCCGGGCGTTTTGGCGGCTTCGGCTTCCTTGGCGGCTTTAAGCCGTGCGGCCTTTTCCGCGCGGGCCTGGGGGTGGGTTTCTTTCTGCTCGGCTTCGCGCTGCAGGCGTTGCTGGCGTTGCTCGAAGCGCTGCTTGGAATGATCAGCCTTGTGCTGCTGCAGATCCTGCGCACGGATATCAGCCTTGGCGGCGCGGTAGTACTGCACCAGCGGAATGCTGCTGGGGCAAACGTAGGAGCAGGCGCCGCACTCGATGCAGTCGAACAGGTGCTGACGCTTGAGTTGTTCGTAATCCTTGCCCATGGCGAACCAGTGCAGCTGTTGCGGCAGCAGTTCAGCAGGGCAGGCCTCGGCGCACAGGCCGCAGCGGATGCAGGCCTGGGCGGGTGGCGGTGGCGGCAATTCTTCGCGGGTGCCGGCCAGCAGGCAGTTGCTGGTCTTGAGAATAGGCGCGTCCAGACTTTGCAGGGTAAAACCCATCATCGGCCCGCCCATGACCAGCCGGTACAGCAGCTCGGGCTGCAGTCCGGCAAACGTCAGCAGGTCGCGAATCGGCGTGCCGATCAAGGCTTCAACGTTGGTCGGATGCTGCAACGCTGCGCCGGTCAGGGTGGTGATGCGCTTGATCAGCGGCTGCCCACGCAGCACCGCGTCGTGGATCGCAATCAGGGTGCCGACGTTCTGGCAGAGCATGCCGATATCGGCGGGCAGCCCGCCACTGGGGACTTCCTTGCCGGTGAGGATCTGGATCAGCTGCTTTTCGCCACCGGAGGGGTATTTGGTCGGGAATTCGATGATCTGCATGGGCTGGTCGCCGACCGCCGCGCGCATCGCGGCAATGGCTTCAGGCTTGTTGTCCTCTATGCCAATCAGCACCTGATCGGGATGCAGGATATGCATCAGGATCTCGATGCCGGCGACGATCTCTGCGGCCTTGTAGCGCATGGCCGTATCATCGGCAGTGATATAGGGCTCGCACTCGGTGCCGTTGACGATCAGCGTGTGCAGCTTCTGCTCGGGTCGCGCCTTGAGTTTCAGCGCGGTCGGAAAGCCCGCGCCGCCCAGCCCGCTGATGCCGGCATGGCGGATCATGTCGAGCAGGATGGCGGCATCCAGCGTGCTGTAATCGCTGGCCGGATAGAGTGCGGTCCATTCATCCTGGCCGTC
>JAWOGT010000109.1:0-2787 GCA_046496585.1 Halopseudomonas sp. | reverse complement strand
GCAGCCAGTGCACCGGCCTGGATCAGACGCGAAAGGCGCTGATGATGTGTTGCAGGTCCTTGACCAACTGCGCCATCCGGTTGCTCGACTGCTCAGCCTGACGCGCGCCCTCTGCCGTTCTTTCGCCGGCCTGGTTGATCTGCACAATAGTGTGGTCGATGTCATGGCTGACAGCAGTCTGCTGTTCCGCCGCTGCGGCGATTTGCTGACTCTGGTCGACAATCTGCGTCACCGATTTGAGGATATTACCCAGCGCCTCCTGCACCTTGAGCGACGCATCCACAGTGGAGCCGGTCATGCTATGACTGGCGCCCATGGCCTTGACCGCGCCGCTGACGCCCTCTTGCAAGCGGGCAATCATCTGCTCGATCTCTTCGGTTGACTGCTGGGTGCGACGCGCCAGGGTGCGCACCTCGTCGGCTACCACGGCAAACCCACGACCTTGTTCGCCGGCACGCGCCGCTTCGATGGCCGCATTCAGGGCCAACAGATTGGTCTGTTCTGCGACGCCCTTGATCACTTCCAGTACCCGGCTGATCGAGCTGCTGTCATCCGCCAGTTTATTGATCACCTTGACCGAATTTTCAATCTCGCCAGCCAGCTTGCCAATTCCGTCCACCGAGCTTTCCACCAGCTTGCGGCCATTCAGGGTGTCGGTATTCACTTGCTCTGCACTGGTCACAGCCAGCGCCGCGCTGCGCGCCACTTCTTGCGAGGTCGCCGACATTTCGTTCATCGCCGTGGCTACCTGCTCGATCTGCAAGCGCTGGGACGCCACCGCCTGACTGCTTTCACTGGAAATGCTTTCGACC
This sequence comes from Halopseudomonas sp., assembly GCA_046496585.1. Classification (GTDB taxonomy): domain Bacteria; phylum Pseudomonadota; class Gammaproteobacteria; order Pseudomonadales; family Pseudomonadaceae; genus Halopseudomonas. The sequence continues at coordinate 1,975 of JAWOGT010000109.1, read as the reverse complement.
TGCTGAGATTGCTGATGCACTTCACCAGCAGTCTGACTTACCTGACGAATCAACTCGCGGATACGCTCGACGGTGTCGTTGAATTCACTGGCCAGCTCGCCCAGTTCATCGCGGCTATCGACCTCAACCTGGACGGTCATGTCGCCACCCGCTACCTGCCCCATCAGCACCGACAAGCGCTTCAGGGTACGCCGCGTGGCAATGTAGAAACCGGCATACAGATAAATGATCAGCAACCCGACCAGCGACAGCGAAACGATCAGCACCATCATCGAGCGGACATTCTCATCCATGCGCTGGTTCAGCACTTGCCCCAAGGTATCGAGCATGGCCTGATTGAACGCGTAGGTCTTGTCTATCTCGGTAGTAATCTGAGTGAAGTAGTCAGACCAGAGACCGGTCAGGGAGCCCGCGAGGATGATGTCATCTTCAAAGATGCTGCTGGCGGCATCCAGACTTTCACGACTGGCCTGGGAATAACTTTCCAGCCCCTTCAGACCGGGATTGGCCAGCACCAGCGACAGCGCCTGTGCGTACTCTCCGCGCAGGAGCTGCAAACCTTCGAAGAGATCGTCCATATCACGACTGGCATCGGAGTTCAGATAACCCAGCCCCATCGAATAGGCGCCCACCGAGCGCCCTACACCCAGTGTGGCGGTGATATTCGGTGTGACATTGATCAGCAGATCACTCAACTGGCGGATACTGCGGTCATAGTCCTGCGGCAACCCCGCATAAGCGGCGCTGAAGCTTAACAAGGAACTCAACTCGCCCAAGGCCTGGGTCGACATGGATCCCCGATTGCGCACGGACTCGCTGGCTATACCCTGATATACGCCGACCAGCTCATCGCGCTTGGATATCAGATCTGCCGCTTCAGAATCCTGGGGATCGAGCGCCAGACCGCCAAGCCCATCGACCACGTTCTTGCGCAATGCCTGAGTGCGCTGCTCCAGATCCTGGGCGTACTCGCCCTGGCCCAATTGCACGTAGATCATGTCCAGATCACGCAGCGCTTCGGCGTCGCGCATGATCGCCGAGTTCTGGCGCAGCAACGCCATGCTGTCGAGTGCATGGCGAGTGATTTGCACCCGCTCATAGGCCTGCTGGACCAACATGCTGCTGACAATCCCCAAGGGAATGAAAAACAACACGCTGATCAGGCAGAACTTCATGCCGTAACCAAGCCGGTTCATCAACGCAATGGCAGGGGCCATCAGACTATTCACTCAAGACTCTCCTCATGCACACTTGCGTACCGGGGTCATTCAGCGCCAGGGCGGGCCTGACCCCGATACATTTATTTTTATAGGCCAACAATGCACCGTCGGCATTTATCCGCATTTTCCCGGACGACAGCGCTGGAAAATGTCTCTCAATGACTCTATCGGCGGGCAATCGGAGTTCTTTAAGTAAAATCCTCAGGTCAGATCAGGCCAGCACACTCAAAATAGCAATCACCACGGCCCATACCAGGATACTGCGGTGAACCAGTCTGCATACCGGCTGCATCACCGCACGGCCGTGCCGAGGTGGGCGGGCCGGCCGACCCGCCCGCCGTCGGGTGGGGGCGGCTGGCACGGGAGATGGCGGAAACGTAGGGCCGGTAGTTTGCGGCGTCCCCGCCGCCATGATATAATGGGCCATTGGTAAAAGGAGATGCCCATGTGGACATGGCTCCGTCCCTGGCTGCAACCCAGCTTTGCCGACGAGGATGTCAATCGGCGGGCCCGCCTGCTCAACGTCTTGACCTTGAGCGGATTCGTCTTCCTGGTCGCCGTCAATGGGTCGCTGGTTGTCACCACCATCCAACGCGGCGAAGCAAGCTCCACTATCCTGGCCTCCGTTACCGTGGTGGTTGGCCTGCTGTGGGCGGGGGTGATCCTCTTCCTTTCACGGCAGGGCCGGATCAATGCCGGCAGCCAAGTTCTCCTCTGGGGCGGCGTGGCGATGACGGTGCTGACCAACCTGACCG
>JAWOGT010000069.1:0-3037 GCA_046496585.1 Halopseudomonas sp. | reverse complement strand
GGAACAAAATGAGCAATCCACCAGCACCCGCATCGACAACCTCGACCAGGACGGCCGGGTGCACGAAGTAGCGCGAATGTTGGGTGGCATTGATTTGACTGACGAGTCGCTGGCCCACGCACGCAAGCTGTTATCGGCGGTCTGAGGGCAGCTGCAAGGATTGGGCTTTAAGGTCGTACCTGACAAGCCTTTTTTATCAGAATGACTAGGAGAGTGCGTTCCCGCCCGGAAAGCTTACCGCTTGCCACTTGCCGCTGAAGAAAAAGGCCGCCTAGGCGCCCTTTTTCTTCACATACAGCACCAGATTATGGTCAACCATTTCAAAACCATGCTCTTTGACGATATCGCGCTGACGCCGCTCGATTTCGGCGTCAAAAAATTCGATGACTTCTCCCGTGTCCACGCAGACCATATGATCATGGTGCTCGCCGTCAGCCAGCTCGAACACCGCATGACCACCGTCGAAATTGTGCCGTACCACCAGACCAGCGGACTCAAACTGCGTCAGGACACGATATACCGTGGCCAGGCCCACATCATCACCGGCCTCCATGAGCGCCTTGTATACGTCCTCCGCGCTCATGTGACGCTCAGGCGAGTGGTCCAGCATCTGCAAGATCTTGACGCGTGGCAGGGTGACCTTGAGGCCAGCTTTCCGGAGTTCTTGATTCTCAACCATGTCAGTTTCTCGTTCGGCGCTTCGCAGGGCGGGATCTGTCGGGTATGATTCAGGGCCATTCAGCCGTTTCACGATAGTGGATGTTACCACGCGATGCCAAATAGCTTATACCGAATCCTATGCCTGCTGCTCTGTCTCTCCGCCCTGGGCCTTGCTGGCTGCAGCTTCCCGGGTGTTTACAAGATTGATGTCCAGCAGGGCAACGTCGTCACCCAGGACATGGTCGACCAACTACGTCCGGGCATGACGACCCGCCAAGTGCGCTTTATCATGGGCACCCCGCTGGTAGAAGACACCTTTCATCCGAATCGCTGGGATTATATTTACAGCATGCAGGCCGGCCATCAACAGCGCACGCAAGAGCGCATCAGCCTGAATTTTGACAATGATCTGCTGGTCGGCCTGTCCGGCGACTTCGTCCCTGGCGCCAGCCGTGATGAACAGATCATGGGCACCCGCCAGCAAGCCGAGCCTGACGCACTGGAGACCTACCCGGTTGATCTGGGCGCACCGCTGGGTACCGGCGAGTAACACTGGATAGGCTGTCGAACGACCGCCTATTACTCTTCCTTGGCTGCCTTGGCCTTGGCTGCACGTTGCTTGCGAACCTCTTTGGGGTCTACAATCAGCGGGCGGTAGATCTCTACCCGCTCCCCCGACAGCAATACCCGCTCCTGCGGCTTGGCCAGCACTTTGCCAAAAATCCCCAAAGACAGCATATGCAGGTCCAGCTCCGGAAAATGCTTGTCGATGCCCGACCGCTGCACCGCTTCCCACGCGGTAGTGCCTTCCGGCACCGTGACGCTGAGGATCTTCTGCTTGTGCGGCAACGCGTAGACCACTTCGACTACCAGGGTCTTATCCATTGCCGTGCAACTCTTTGGCGCGCTGACAGAAAGCCTCGACCATATTGTTCGCGGCCTGGTTGAACAGTGGCCCCAGGGTTGCCTTGATCAGCGGTCCGGCATAGTTGAAGTGCAGGTCCAGGCTGATCTTGCAGGCATGCTCGCCCAGCGCCTTGAACTCCCACACGCCATGCAATTCACTGAACGGGCCGTCTTCCAGGCGCAGCTCGATGCGCTGACCGGGTATCAGCGCATTCAGTGTCGTGAAGGCCTGCGTCATCCCGGCCTTCGCTACCGTAAGCCGGGCGCGCATATCGGTGTCGGTCTCATGCAGAATCTCAGCCCGGGAGCACCAGGGCAGAAACTCGGGGTAACGGTCCGCACGGTTGACCAGGTCATACAAGTGCTGAGCCGGGTAAGGTAGCAACGCCGAACGCTGGATATGAGTCATAGCCTGGTATCAAAGCCTCTTTACTTAAGCAGTTCAGTCACAAATACAATCAGAACCCCTACCGGGGCGACGTAGCGTAACAGCCAATATACCACTGGAAACAGCCGCGGGTGACGTAGCGCCAGTTCGGCACGAAACACCTCACGCCCCAGCACCCAGCCGGCAAACACCGCAAACAGCAATCCACCCAGCGGCAGCATGATGCGGCTGGTCAGGTAGTCGATGCTTTCAAATAGCGTTTTGCCGCCCTCTTCACTCCATTTGAAAAATGACCAGCCGGACTCGTCAGTAACGAAGAAACGCGCGTCGGCCAGCACGTTGAAGGACAATACGGTACCCAGACCCACCAGCCAGCAGATCAGCGCGATCAGCGTGGTAATCTGCGTGCGGGTGCGGCCAGTACGTTCAACCCAATAGGCCACTGCAGGCTCGAGCATGGAAATTGCCGAACTCCACGCCGCTACGGCCACCAGCACAAAAAACAGCAGGCCGAATACCTGACCCATGGCGATATTGCCAAACGCGATCGGTAGCGTGACGAACATCAGCCCCGGCCCGGCACTTGGCTCCAGACCCGCAGCAAATACGATCGGAAACAACGCCATGCCTGCGGTAAGCGCAACAACCGTATCCAGCAGCGCCACGGTCATGACCGTCCCACCGATAGAGGATTTTTTCGGCATATAGGAGCCAAACACCATGATCGAGCCCACGCCGATACTCAAGGTGAAGAAAGCGTGACCCATCGCCGCAAGGATACCGTCCGGCACCTCGCTCAGATCAAAGTGAAACAGAAACGTCACGCCCTGCATGAAATAACCGGTGGTCATGCTGTAGGCCAGCAGGATGACCAGCAGCAAGAACAACAGCGGCATCATAATCCGCAGGCTCTTTTCCAGCCCGGCCACCACACCTCGGGCAATGATGATCCCCGTGACCAGCATAAACAGGCTGTGCCACAAGGTCAGGCGCCACGGATCCGCGGTCAGGCCACTGAAGCGTGCCCCGCCACCGTCACCATCGATGCCGACGAAATCGCCCCGCCCCATGCCAATGATGTAG
>JAWOGT010000067.1:0-2559 GCA_046496585.1 Halopseudomonas sp. | reverse complement strand
GGGGATAAGCAGCGACTTGCCCGCTTGCGGGCTTAGTCGAGTGCTTAGTAGTTTCATCAGGGGTGGGGAGAGGGTGACCAGTTTAGTCGGTAACTCTCGCTCCGCCTCCATCCCATGCGCCGCACACCAGGCCAGCGCCTCATCAACCTGTTCCACCTCAAGCGCCAGCATCCCGCAGCGCCAATATTCCGCAGACAGTCCGGTTAGGGCCTCGACCTCCGCGACCCAGTCCGCATAGGCCGCCATCGAGCGCAGTGCCAGCGCGTTCACCGCCCCGCTGTAGTCCCACGGCAGCAGCGGCGATAGAATGCCGCCGCCCGCCCAGGACGATTCCCGGCCGACTTCGCCACGCTCCAGCACGGTGACCGCGTGTCCGCGCTTGAGCAGCGCCAGGGCAACGCTCAGACCGGAAACGCCGGCACCGACGATCAAGGTGCTGGCGGTCAAGCGACGAATCCTTCGGGGGGAATGTATGCGGTGGTTTCTGGCATGGCGCAATTTTATGGGGGATTGCCCGTGCTGGCCATGACGCCACGCCATTCGGGGCAGTCTTCAGAATCCGAGCCGGGCGCCGTAATAAGCTGATGACGTGACCCCGTACAGGAGGCTTCAAGGGTGGATAAGGGACCAAAAAATCCGCTCGTTCGCCCAAAAGCGCCAGTCATCGGTCAGACGTGGCGGCTTGCGGGGACGGCGATTAGGATGCAGTGCATGAAAAAGGGAAGAGACATGAAGTCGTTCGGACAAGAAGGTTTTACCCTCATCGAGTTGATGATCACCGTGGCGATCATCGCCATCCTGGCGACCATTGCCTATCCGTCCTATACGCAGTACGTCATTCGCGGCCACCGTGCCGCCGCTCAGGCCGAGATGATGGACATCGCCAACCGGCAGCAGCAGTTTTTTCTCGCCAATCGTGTCTATTCTGATTCGCTTGGTAACCTAAGTTATTCCCTCCCCGAAGCCGTGGCGGAGAGATACGATGCGGCCGTCGTTGCTGATAACGATGGAACCCCACCCACCTTCGAGATCACCTTCACCGCCAAGGCTGCGCAAAGTAGTGATGGCGACTTGACGCTTGACAGCGAAGGTGTGAAAGAACGCGCTGGCGACCCCGAAAAATGGTAGCAAACCGAATTCACTCCAATCTCAACGCCCAGCGCGGTACAACCTTGCTGGAGGTGTTGATCACCATCGTCATCCTTGCAATCGGCCTATTGGGCCTAGCCGGCCTGCAGGCGCGCCTGCAGGTTTCCGAAATGGAAGCCTACCAGCGCGCCCAGGCGCTGATTTTGCTCAACGACATGGCAAGCCGCATCGCGGCCAACCGGGCCAACGCCGCAAGTTACGTCACCGGCGCGGACAATCCGCTGGGTGTGGGCAATGATTGTCCCGGGACCAGTTCCACACGGCAGGAGGAAGATGCCGATGAATGGTGCAATGCGCTGCAGGGCGCGGGTGAAACCAGCGATGCGGGCAACGTCGGAGCCATGGTAGGTGGTCGCGGCTGTGTGGAAGAGCGTGATGACGACGAATACCTCGTGACCGTTGCCTGGCAGGGGCTGACCCCTATTTCAGCCCCAACTGGCGCATGCGGCCAAGGGCTCTATGACGGTGGGACCAATTGTGTCGACGATTTGTGCCGCCGCACTGTCAGCACGTTGGTGCGCATTGGAAACCTGGGATCATGAACCATCCATTCACTAGCAGTTTGCTCCTTCAAGCCCGAAGCGCTACGCAGCGAGGCTTCACGCTCGTCGAGCTGATGGTTTCCATCACGATTGGTATGCTGATCGTGGCCGCCCTGCTGGCCTTGTTTGTGAACGTGTCGCGCACCAACAATGAGATGGCCAAGGCCAACCGCCAGATCGAGAACGGCCGCTTTGCCATCCAGCTGTTGCAGAACGACCTGGCTCATGCGGGATTCTGGGGCAATGCGCGACCGCCGGTCCCGACTGCGGTTCCCGACGATCCCTGCCTCGCCCCCGGTTCTTGGGACGCAGCTTACAGGGGGAACCTGCTGGCTTTCCCCGTGCTGGGTTATGACCACGCTACGGTTCCTGGTTCCTGTACCACGGTCAGCGGTGCTCAGACGAATAGCGACGTGGTGGTCGTGCGGCATGCCAACACCTGCACGGCGGGCAGCACCGGGTGTGACGGTGGCAGCGACACGGGCCCGCACATCCAGGTTTCCGGTTGCACTAACGCTTCTCTCCCAGAACCGGCTTACGTGATCGACGCGTCGACGTTCCCGCTCCGGGAGAGGGATTGCAGCACGATCGCCGCCCGCCGCAAGGTGGTGTCGAACATCTACTTCGTTGCCGGCAACACGCTGATGCGATCGTCGCTGGTGAACGGGGCCTACCAGGCGGCGCAGCCATTGATTGAAGGAATCGAGGCGATGCGGATCGAGTACGGTGTCGACAATGACGGCGACGGCAGTCCGGAGCCGTACACCGCACCGGCCTGCTGCACCGCGATATCAAGCCCTCCAACATCCTGCTGACCCAGGACGGCCGGGCCAAGCTGTCTGACTTCGGCCTGGCCGCAGCGCTGAAC
>JAWOGT010000057.1:0-22073 GCA_046496585.1 Halopseudomonas sp. | reverse complement strand
GGGTCAGTTGCTGTGCGCTTTCGCCAGCGTGAGGCGCTTCGTCAATCTCGGGCGCGGCCCAGTTGAAGGGCAGGTCCAATCGCTCAAGCAGGGCGCGGCGATAGGGCGAGCTGGAGGCAAGGACAATGGGCAGCATGCTGTTGGCCTGGTAGGGAGTAGATTCTTAGTTTAACCCCAGTTCAGCCGCGGTTGGCTCGCGGGGATTAAACTGCAAATAGTTTTGACAGCGGGGCACAGGATGCCTAGAATTGCGCGCTTATGTCTGGACTTATACCTGCACACATAGAGCCACGCAAGCTGGTTGACCGCGAAATTGTTCTGAAAGGAACCGTTGCTGCCGTCAAGATGCCACGCCTGAGTGCCCTGTTGGACGCCCCCGCCGGGGACGTTCAGGTTGAACTCGCTTTTGCGCGGGACGAGCAGGGTATTGCTACTCTGCACGGCCACTACCAGGTCGAGGTAGCGCTGATTTGTCAGCGCTGCCTCGAGCAGGTAGTGGTACCGCTCGATAGCCAGTGTGACGTGGGTTTTGTAAACAGTGACGAAGCAGCCAAACAACTGCCGCGCCACTATGAACCGGTTATTATGGATGATGAACCCCTGGATCTGCATGCGCTGATCGAGGATGAACTGCTCCTGGCTTTGCCTGCAGTTCCAATGCATCCAATGGAAACATGCCAGCATCCTTCGGGCTATCAACCCGATCCGGAGGAACCTGAAGCGGAAAAGACTGAGAAGCCTAATCCCTTTAGTGTGTTGGCATCGTTAAAACGTGATACCTGAAAAGCTTAGGAGCTTATCGCCATGGCTGTACAGCAGAACAAAAAGTCTCGTTCCGCACGCGGAATGCGTCGTTCACACGATTCACTGACCTCAGCGGCTCTGTCAGTGGACAGCACCACCGGTGAGACTCATCTTCGTCACCACATGACGCCCGATGGCTTCTATCGTGGTCGTCAGATAGTCAACAAGGACAACGACGAGTAAGTCTTGTCCACGTCAGTCCGTCTTGCGATTGATGTGATGGGCGGGGACTTCGGTCCCCGCTGCATTATCCCTGCGGTTGCCCGCAGCTTGCAGACCACCCCTGATCTGCATGTCCTCCTGGTTGGTTCTCCCGAACCCATCGCCCAGCTTTGCGCGCAATACCGTATTCCCGCCGATCGTTTTCAACTTGTTCCGACTACTCAGGTAATCCTCGCCGATGATCCCCCTGCCAGCGTTTTGCGCGGCAAGAAGGATGCTTCCATGCGTGTGGCTATTGAACTGGTCAGGGACGGGCACGCGGACGGCTGTCTGAGTGCCGGCAATACCGGGGCGCTGATGGTGCTGTCGCGAGCGCTGCTGGGAACGCTAGCGGGGATCGAGCGGCCGGCGATCATGGCGGCACTGCCGGTAGCAGGCAAATCCTGTTTTTTGCTCGACCTGGGTGCCAATGTCGATTGCTCCGCCCGCCAGTTGCTCGAGTTCGCCATCATGGGCTCGGAGGCGGTCAGTGAAATTGCCGGCATCGACAGACCCCGTGTCGGACTGCTGAATATCGGCAGTGAAGTAAACAAGGGTTCGCAAAACGTGCGCGAGGCGGCGCGATTGCTGCGCGACAGCGATCTGGTGAATTACCTTGGTCATGTCGAAGGCGATGCGCTGTTTCGTGGCGACGTCGATGTTGTCGTCTGTGATGGCTTTGTCGGTAATGTCGTGCTCAAGGCCAGTGAGGGGCTCGCGGGCTATCTTCAGGGTGAAATTCGCAATGCGCTGGGCAGTAGTTTGCTGCTGCGCTGTCTGGCGCCGTTGCTGCGCGGAGTCCTGCAGCCGGTGATTCGGCAACATGATCCCGGCTGCTACAATGGAGCGAGTTTGCTCGGCTTGAACGGTGTGGTGGTCAAAAGCCACGGCAATGCCGATGAAAAGGCTTTTTGCTCGGCTATTCAGCAGGCGGTACTTGTCAGCCGTGCCGGGTTGCCTCAGCGCATTGCCGCAAGGCTCGCGGGGCTGGACTGGCCAATGCCATGACAGCCGATTGTGACCTGATGGTCATTGCTGCCATCTTACCCGCCGTTCATGCGGCACTCGATGCGCGCAATCGCTGTACAGATTTCGATAATAAAATGAGGAAGATGGTATGACTCAAACCCTCGCATTCGTGTTTCCTGGGCAGGGCTCGCAGGCGCTTGGCATGTTGGCTGGCCTGGCCGGGCAACATGGGCTGATTGCCGATACCTTCGCTGAAGCATCCGAGGCCTTAGGCTACGACTTGTGGACGGTATGTCAGGACGGACCTGAAACAGACCTTAATCGCACTGATATCACCCAGCCAGCTATTCTCGCCGCCTCTGTGGCCCTGTGGCGCCTATGGTGCGCGCAGTCCGATGTGCGGCCGGCCTATGTCGCCGGGCACAGTCTGGGTGAGTATTCCGCGCTGGTGGCGGCTAACGTGATCAGCTTTGCCGATGCGCTGCGCCTGGTCGAGCGCCGCGGTCAACTGATGCAGCAGGCAGTGCCTCAGGGTCAGGGTGGCATGGCTGCCATTCTCGGCCTTGAAGACCAGCATATCATTGATATTTGCGCCGATGCGGCTCAGGACGAGGTCGTCAGCGCGGTAAACTTTAACGCGCCTGGGCAAGTTGTCATTGCTGGACAAGCCAGTGCTGTTGAGCGTGCGATGGCGGCTTGCAAGGCCGCTGGCGCCAAGCGTGCCATTCCCTTGCCAGTCAGCGTGCCATCACATTGTGCGCTGATGAAGTCGGCTGCCGAGCAGTTGGGCAAGGACTTTGCCGGATTGCAGTGGCAGGCCCCGCAGATGATTCTGGTGCAGAATGTATCAGCGCGTCCGGCCGCTGATCTGGATGGTGTGCGTCATCTGCTGGTAGAGCAATTGTATAATCCGGTGCGCTGGGTCGAAAGTATCGTCTGGATGGTCGAGCAGGGCGTAACTGATCTGGTGGAGTGCGGGCCGGGCAAGGTCCTGTCGGGGCTCAACAAGCGCTGCGCCAAGGGTGTGAATACGCATAATCTGGAATCGGCGGACGGCTTTACAGCTGCCCTGAGCCACTTTACACAAGGGGTCTGAATATGAGTCTCGAAGGAAAAGTAGCCCTGGTCTCCGGTGCCAGTCGTGGCATAGGCCAGGCCATTGCGCACGCGTTGGCTGCCAATGGCGCCACCGTAGTTGGCACGGCTACCAGTGACAGTGGGGCTGCGGCGATCGCTGACAAACTCTCCCAGGCTGGCTACACTGGTGCGGGTATGAAGCTGGATGTACGTGACCCGGCATCGGTAGCTGCCGTGCTTGAGCAGATTACCAAGCAGTTTGGTGCGCCGGCTATTCTGGTCAATAATGCTGGCATCACCGGCGATAACTTGCTGATGCGCATGAAAGACGCTGAATGGGACGAGGTCATTAACACCAACCTTGGATCGGTTTACCGGTTGTCCAAGGCAGTACTGCGGGGTATGACCAAAGCCCGTTGGGGGCGTATCATCAACATCAGTTCAGTGGTTGCCGGGATGGGTAATGCGGGCCAGTCCAACTACGCTGCGTCCAAGGCCGGGATGGAAGGTTTCACCCGTGCCCTGGCTCGGGAAGTCGGCTCGCGTTCGATCACGGTCAATGCAGTGGCCCCAGGTTTTATTGACACCGACATGACCAAGGCCTTGAATGAAGGGCAGCGCTCTGCAATGCTGGAGCAGATCCCCCTAGGGCGCCTCGGGCAGGCGGAAGAAATTGCCGCAGTGGTCGGATTTCTGGCCGGCGAGTCCGCTGGATACATTACAGGAGCTATCATTCCGGTGAATGGCGGAATGTATATGAGCTAAGCTGTATCCCTCTGGAAAGGGCTTTATAGCCCGAAAAGGGGGAAGAATTTTTACGCGGTGAAGGCCCGCTGGCCTTAACCTCTTTGAGATAGAAACGATTCGTGCTTGAAATGACGCAAATTGTTTCTATAAACTACCCGCAGTCCGGCTTCCCGGAACTGCAACCAGGAGTGAGAACAAGGTATGAGTACCATCGAAGAACGCGTCAAGAAAATCGTTGCCGAGCAGCTCGGCGTCAAAGAAGAAGAAGTGACCAACAGTGCTTCTTTTGTTGAAGACCTTGGTGCTGACTCGCTTGATACCGTTGAGCTGGTCATGGCTCTCGAAGAAGAATTCGAGACCGAGATTCCGGATGAAGATGCCGAGAAAATCACCACTGTCCAGGAAGCCATTGATTACGTTAATAATCACCCGAAGTAATGACGTAGTTAGCTGACTGTACGTAAAAAGCCGCATTTCCCATTGGATCTGCGGCTTTTTTACGTGTCTGGATTGTGCCTCGGTGCAGCTATCTGAGCGGCTTATATTGCCGAGTAGCTACTTTATGCGGACAATACCCGACTGACGCAAGCCGGAAGCCGATCTGTTCTGGTTTTGTATCGTCCCGAAGAGTTGAATAAGGAGCATCCTGTGTCGCGCAGACGCGTCGTGGTAACCGGCTTGGGTATGTTGACGCCCCTGGGTAATTCAGTCGACAGCAGTTGGCAGGCCGCCCTGGCGGGCAAAAGTGGCATCGGCCCCATAGAACATATGGATGTCAGCGCGTTTGGTACTCGGTTTGGAGGCTCCATCAGGGACTTCGACATCGACCAGTACATGGCCGTCAAGGAAGCACGCAAGCTCGATCTGTTCATCCAGTACGGAGTCGCTGCCTGCATGCAGGCGCTGGCTGATTCCGGTCTGGAAGTCACTGACGCCAATCGCGATCGCATTGGTGTCTCCATGGGCTCGGGTATTGGCGGGCTGACTAACATCGAGAAGAACCACGAGCTGCTGCAAAAAAGCGGCCCACGGCGTATTTCTCCGTTTTTCGTGCCGGGCTCCATTATCAATATGGTCGCCGGGTATTTTTCGATTCAGTACGGCTTGCAGGGCCCCAATTACGCGCTGACCACCGCCTGTACCACCGGTACTCACAGTATCGGCATGGCTGCGCGCAACATCGTCTATGGCGAAGCCGACGTGATGGTCGCCGGTGGCTCGGAGATGGCTACCAGCGGGTTAGGGCTGGGCGGCTTCAGCGCCGCGCGCGCGCTGTCGACGCGCAATGACGATCCGCAGGCTGCCAGCCGGCCGTGGGACAAGGATCGCGACGGTTTCGTGCTTTCCGATGGCTCAGGCGCCATGGTTCTGGAAGAGTACGAGCACGCCAAGGCGCGTGGTGCGACCATTTACGCGGAACTGATTGGTTTTGGCATGAGTGGCGACGCTTACCACATGACTGCGCCACCGGAAGATGGTCGCGGCGGCGCCAAGTGCATGCAGAATGCACTCAATGATGCGGGCGTGAACGCTGACCAGGTCGGCTATATCAACGCCCACGGGACTTCCACTTTGGCTGGAGATCTGGCTGAGACCCGTGCGGTCAAGGCGGTATTCGGGGCGCATGCTGCCACCTTGGCGATCAGTTCCACCAAGTCCATGACCGGCCATTTGCTTGGCGCGGCGGGTGCCGTAGAGGCGATCTTCAGCATCCTGGCGCTGAGAGATCAGGTGGCGCCACCGACCATCAACCTGGATAATCCGGACGTTGATTGCGATCTCGACTACGTTGCCCATGAAGCGCAGCCCAGAGCGTTGGAGGTCAGCGTGTCCAACTCCTTCGGATTTGGCGGCACTAACGGCAGCTTGGTGTTTCGTCGCATCTGATGGGCATGCCCAACGCGACCTTGCCTGCATGCCTGATTGACGGTCAGCCCGCCGATCAGGTGTCGGTGGCTGATCGCGGCTTGAATTATGGTGATGGCCTGTTTGAAACGCTGCGTGTAAGCCAGGGGCAAATTGCCCTGATCGACTATCACCTGGCTCGCCTGCAGCGCGGGCTGCAGGCGTTGAGGTTGCAGGCTGACGCAGAGGTGGTGGCCGCCGAGTGGCGGGATCTGGCCCAGCGTATGCAAGCGGGGATTATCAAACTGACGCTGACCCGGGGCGTCGGCCAGCGTGGCTATGCTATTCCCGCGCCAACCCGTGCCGTGCGGATCCAGCAATGTTTCCCGCCAGTGAGCTATCCTGCCGAGCGTACCCAAGCAGGCATTCGCTTATTTCCCTGTGTCACGCGCCTGGCCCGCCAGCCACTGTTGGCGGGCATCAAACATCTGAATCGGCTGGAGCAGGTCCTGGCGCGCAGTGAGTGGGCCGATCCGCACTATGCCGAAGGCCTGGTCTGCGATACGCAAGGCTTGCCGGTCGAATGTACCATGAGCAATCTGTTCGTCCGGGTCGACGGCCGCTGGATGACGCCGGCGCTCACTCAATGTGGTGTACGCGGGGTAATGCGCGAGTATCTGCTGGATCACCTGCGCACCCACGGCGAGCAGGTTGAAGAAGCCGAGATGGATTACAGCATGTTGACCAGCGCTAGCGAACTATTCTGCTGCAACAGCCTTTATGGTATCTGGCCGATCGTGGCTCTTGAGCAGCATAGATGGCCTGTAGGGCCTCATACAGAGTATGCCCAGACATTGGTAGAGCAGGTATTGAAGTGAAGTTAATTCTCAGACTATTCGGCTTAGCCGTTGTTTTATCAGTAATTGTTTCTATTGGCGGTGCGCTATGGGCCTATTTTACCTTGCAGTCGGCACTGGATCAGCCTTTGCAGGTCGAGGTGGTGCAAAACCTCGACGTGCCCTCGGGAAGTAGCCCGGCGCGGATATTCTCGCAGCTGGAGCAGCAGGGCATTCTGCACAGCTCGGCCTGGTTGCGGCGCTACTGGCAGTGGCAAAAACCCGATGCGGTACTCCAGGTTGGCGAGTACATCATGGAGCCAGGCATGAGCGCCAATGACCTGCTGCAACGGCTGGCCAGTGGCAACGTGTTGCAGCGTAGCGTGACCTTGGTCGAGGGCTGGACGTTCAAGCAGGTACGTGAGCAGCTGAGTCGCGCCGAGCGTTTGCAGCAGACACTGGAACCCGACTGGTCCATGGAGCAGGTCATGGATGCGCTGGGGCTCGATGATGTGCATGCCGAAGGCCAGTTTTTTCCGGATACCTATCAATACACCTTTGGCATGAGCGATCGGGATATTCTGCTCAGAGCCTATGAGCGCATGCAGCGCGTGCTGGAGGAAGCCTGGGCTTCGCGCGCCGAGAATTTGCCGATTACTAGCGCATACGAAGCCTTGATTCTGGCATCGATTATCGAGCGGGAAACCGGCGTGCCCCATGAACGCGGAGAAATTGCTGGGGTTTTCACCCGGCGCCTGCAGATCGGCATGCGCCTGCAAACCGATCCTACGGTCATTTACGGTATGGGCGATGACTACGAGGGGCGGATTCGCCACCGCCATCTGCGTCAGTCGACGCCCTATAACACGTACACCATCGATGGTTTGCCGCCCACCCCGATTGCCATGCCCGGTCGCGAAGCCCTGATGGCCGCGGTTAATCCGCAGGATGGCTCGAGCCTGTATTTCGTCGCCAAGGGTGATGGCAGCCATATATTCTCCGACAATCTGCAGGAACATAATCGCGCCGTGCGCCGATTCCAGATCGAGCAGCGTGCTGCCGATTACCGGTCCAGCCCTGCACCGGCCAACCCGACACAGGAGGCGGATGAGTGAGTGGACTTTTTATCACCTTTGAAGGCCCCGAAGGCGCCGGCAAGTCGACCAACTTGCAGGTGTTTGCCGCGGCGCTCAGGGCTGCCGGTTGTGAGCCAATCCTGACCCGTGAGCCGGGCGGCACACCGGTCGCCGAGCGAATTCGTGATGTACTGCTCAGTCATCACCAGGAAAGCATGTGCGCCGATGCTGAATTACTGTTGATGTTTGCCGCACGCGCGCAGCACTTGCATGGCCTGATAAAGCCGGCGCTGAAAGCCGACAAAGTGGTTATCAGTGATCGCTTTACCGATGCTACCTACGCTTACCAGGGCGGTGGGCGCGGCATCCCGGTGGAGCGCATTGCCTGCCTGGAAACCTGGGTGCAGGCCGATCTGCGCCCCGATATCACGGTCATTTTTGATGTGCCGGTCGAGGTTGGCATGGCGCGAGCCCGGGCGCGCAGCGAGCTGGACCGCTTCGAGGTTGAGCAACAGTCCTTTTTCGAAGCGGTACGCCATACGTACCTGGCACGCGCTGCCGCAGAGCCGCAACGCTACCGGGTGATTGATGCCAGCGGTGAGCTGGATCAGGTCGCCATCGCCATGCAACCGCTGATCCATGAAGTGCTGGAGCGCTGGCATGCTTGACGCCGTCTGCCCCTGGCATGCGCCGATCTGGAGCAGCCTGACCGGTCAGGCGCAGCATGCCCACGCCTATCTTTTCAGTGGCCTGCCGGGGGTCGGCAAGCGGCGCTTCGCCAATGCATTTGCAGCTTTTCTGCTCTGCGACTCACCGGTACATGCTTTGGCTTGTGGTCGTTGCCGTGCCTGCCTGTTGCGTGAGGCCGGCAGTCATCCCGATCTGTTGCTGCTGGAACCGGAGGAGGAGGGCAAGGCGATTCGCGTCGATGCGGTTCGGCAGCTGGTCGACTTCATCGGCCAAACGGCCCAGCAGGGTGGCCGCAAGGTGATTGTGTTACACCCCGCCGAAGCGATGAACCAGAATGCCGCCAACGCCTTGCTCAAGTCGCTGGAAGAGCCCACCCGCGACACCTACCTGTTGCTGGTCAGTGATCAGCCGAGCCGCTTGCTGGCGACTATTCGCAGCCGTTGCCGGGTGCAGACCTTGGTGGCGCCTGCACCTGCGGACGCGTTGGCGTGGCTGGCCACGGCGTTGCCTGAGCTACCAGAAGCCGCGCACCAGACACTGCTGATGATGTCCGCTGGCGCGCCGCTGCGCGCGCTGGAGCTGCATCAACTGGACGCCATAGCCATGCGTCAGCAGGTCGTGACGGACGTCAAGGCGCTGATCAAGCAGGAGCGTGCACCGGGGCAGGTGGCGGATGCCTGGTCAAAGTACCCCCTGGAACTGTTGCTGGACTGGTTTTGCAGTTGGACACTGGATTTACTCAAGCTGCATACCGGGGCTCAGCGCTCTGCCAGTAATCAGGATATGGACAAAGTGCTTGGCTACGTTGCGCGCTTTCCCAGTGCACGGCAGTTGATGGATTGGCAGTCCTGGCTGTTGGCACATCGTGCTATGGTGCAGGGCAAGGCAAACCTGAACCGCGGGTTATTAGTTGAAGCGCTGTTGATTGAGTGGAAAAAACTGCTGGAAAAGCGTTAATCTGCCCGTATAACGATCAGGATGAATGAGCTATGAGCAATCCAGCACCAAGCCCGCGTAACGGTATTTTATCCCTGACCATCAAGGATAAATCGGTTCTATACGCGGCTTACATGCCCTTCATCAAGCACGGCGGCCTGTTCATCCCCACCAACAAAAGCTATGGCTTGGGTGATGAAGTCTTCATGTTGCTCAACCTGATGGACGAGCCGGAAAAAATACCGGTTGCCGGCAAGGTCGTCTGGGTTACTCCCAAGGGTGCTCAAGGCAACCGAGCCGCGGGTATCGGTGTGCAGTTCAGCGATCAGGACAATACCGCACGCAGCAAAATCGAAACCTATCTGGCCGGTGCGCTCAAGTCAGATCGTCCTACCCATACGATGTAATCAAACCTGTCATGTTGATCGACTCTCACTGCCACCTCGACCGCCTGGATCTGACTGCCTATGACGGCTCGCTGGACGCGGCGCTGGACGCGGCAAGACAGCGTGGCGTAGGAAAGTTTCTGTGCATCGGTGTCGATGCGGCCAATGCACCCACCGTCAAGCAGATCGCCGAGCAGTATGCCGATGTGTTTTGCAGCGTGGGCATCCATCCGCTGGATCTGACCCAGGAAACCCCCACCGACCTCCATTGGTTGCTCACCGCGCTGGATCATCCGCGGGTGGTCGCGATCGGTGAAACCGGTCTCGATTATTATTATCAGCCGGAGCTGGCGGTGCCGCAGCAACGCTCTTTCCAATGCCATCTGCAGGCCGCCGCACACACCGGCAAGCCGGTGATCATTCATACCCGCGCGGCGCGCGCAGATACGCTGGCGCTGCTTCGCGAGGCAGATCTAGCGAATGCCGGCGTGCTGCATTGTTTTACCGAAGACTGGGACATGGCCCGTGCCGCACTGGACATGGGCTACTACATCTCGCTCTCGGGTATCGTCACCTTCCGCAATGCTGACGCCCTGCGTGACGTGGCGCGTAAAGTCCCCGCAGATCGACTGCTGGTTGAAACCGACTCCCCGTACCTGGCCCCGGTGCCGCATCGCGGCAAGCCAAATGAGCCGCAGTTCGTTTGCGAAGTGGCCGCTTTCCTGGCTGATTTGCGCGGGGAAACGCTGCAGCAGCTATGGCAAAACACCACAGACAACTTCCATACCTTGTTTCCGTTGACGGTTTCCGCTGACAGTGCCCGCTGACGATGTGGCTGCGCTGTCCTGACCGGACCGATGGCGCTGGTGGTCAATTAGCCAGGCAAAAAAAACCCGAAGTCCGGGGGGAGAATTCGGGTCAAGACCATTAGGAGTGTTGCAAGGGCAAGCAGATCGCCTGCCCTGACAGATAGCAGTGTCGGGGGGACACCACTGACCTGACATATTCAGTATTGTCGAAGCTGCTTGATTTGCCAGGGCAACACATCCAGTTTATAAACTGATTTGGAATACGCTGAAGGCAACTTATCGTGATTGGTTGTTAAACGCGCATCTTCCGGCAGAATTGCGCGCCGTCACTATACTGTCATCGATTCGACTTAATTTCTGTTGAGACTTTGACATCAAAAGGATTGCCGCCATGCGCTTGAAGCAGATTCTCCTCCCCGCCGTATTGACCCTGACTCTTCCGTTGACCGCCATGGCGCAAGAGCTGCGCTTGCTTACCTGGGGTGGTTACGCCCCGGAGGAAGTGGTTCGCCAGTTTGAGGACGAAACCGGCATCACAGTGCAGGTGACCCTGTCCAACAACGAGGATATGATTTCCAAGCTGCGCGCCACCGGTGGCGCAGGATTTGACCTGGTACAACCCAGTCAGGACCGCATCACCAGTGCGCAACAGGAATTTCGTATCTACAAGCCGATGGATCTGAGCAAGGTCGACTCGGCGCTGTTTATCGACTCCATGCTGGCAGCCACCCGTCGCAACACCAGCGTGGGCGAGGATGTCTACGCCGTCCCGCATGTCTGGGGTACCACCGGGCTGATCGTGCACGATAGTGTCGCCGGGCAGGTGAAGGACTTTGCCGACCTGTGCAAACCGGAGTTGGCTGGCAAGGTCTCCTACCGTCTGCGCCGACCCATTCTGATTGGTATGGCCTTCTCCATGGGCGAGGATCCCTTCGCTGCCTATGAGGATGAACAAGCCTATGCTGGCATCATGGCCAAGGTCGAAGAAAAACTGATTGCCTGCAAACCCAACGTCAAGACCTATTGGAGCGGCGGTGACGAACTAATCAACCTGGTTGCCTCCGGAGAGGTGGTGGCGGCCAAGGGCTGGGATGCGGGTGGCTGGAAGCTGCAGGCCGAGAATCCGCAAATCAGCTTTGTCGCGCCCAGCAGTGGTGCGTTGGGCTGGATCGATACCTTCGCCCTGCCGCGCCGTGGCAACAATGACCAGGCAGCCTACCAGTGGATCAACTTCGTCATGCAGCCTGAAGTGGCAGCCAGGATTACCCAGTCGGCGGGCAATTTCACTGCGGCCAAGGGCGCAGAAGCGTTTGTCGATGACCAGCTCAAAGCCAGCTTTGAAAGTAGTTTCGATCAGCAGGCGCTAGATAATATCAAGTGGTATCCGCCGGTGCCTGCCGGGCTCGAGACCTTGGAAGGGCGCATACTTGATCGCATCAAAGCCGCCCAGTGACATGCCGGCCATGGCTGCTCGGCTCGGTTAACGGGTTTACCCTGTCCGCACCGCGCGGCTGTTGCAGCCGCGCGGTGCGCCGGTAATGGACTGTCCATGCCTTTGAATTCAAGTACACCCCTGGAGCTCGATCTCGAGTGCCGGAGCCTGTCCAAGCAGTTTGCCGGCCAGCCCGCGGTAACGGACGTATCCTTCAGTATTCCCTCGGGTTCGTTTTTTTCCATTCTCGGGCCATCCGGGTGCGGCAAAACCACCTTGCTGCGGATGCTCGCCGGCTTTCTGGAGCCAGACAGCGGCGATATCTGCATCAAGGGTCAGTCGATGCTCGGCATACCGCCCAACAAGCGTCCGCTGAACATGGTGTTTCAGCATCTGGCGCTGTTTCCAATGATGAGCGTCGAGGACAATATCGCCTATGGTCTCAAGCGCCGTGGCGCCCGCCGGGCGGAAATCCAACGTCGTGTGGCGGATGTGCTGGAGCGGGTCGGTCTTCCGGATGTCGGTAAACGCAAACCCGATGCGCTGTCGGGCGGGCAGAAGCAGCGCATTGCCATCGCCCGGTGCCTGGTGTTGGAGCCTGCGGTGTTGCTGCTCGACGAACCCCTTGGCGCCTTGGACCTGAAGCTGCGTGAGCAGATGAAGGTGGAACTCAAGCAGCTGCAACAAACCTTCGGCACCACCTTTGTGTATATCACCCACGATCAGTCCGAAGCCCTGGTCATGTCCGATCAGGTCGCCGTGATGAACCAGGGGCGGTTCGAGCAGGTGGCTAGCCCGCAAACGCTTTATTATCAGCCGGCGACGCCCTTTGTGGCCGGTTTTGTCGGCGATTCCAATCGTCTGCAGGGTACGTTGGCGCGCGAGGGTTTGGTGCGTCTTGCCTGCGGGGGGCAATTCAGCGCACGCGCGGCAGGCTCTGTAGTGCCTGCGGCCAACCAGAGGGTCAGTTTGTTTGTCCGGCCGGAAAGCATCACGCCTTTTCTTCCGGGCGCCCCAGCCCAGGCTGACAATCTGCTTGAGGTGCAGATAGACACGCTGCTATTTGACGGCGCCAACAGTCGTATCAGTGTCAGCGGACTCCAAGGCGGCCCCGAGCTGACGGTGCGTCTGCCGCAAACCCCGGCCTACGCTCGGCTGCGCGTGGGTGACCGCTTGTACGTCGGCTGGATGGCTGATCAGGCGTTGTACTTTGCTGCGGAGCCAGCATAAGCATGGCAGCGCATCGGGGGACTGCAGGCCGGCTTGTCGGCGTCAGCACGCTGCTGTTGATGCTGCCTTTGCTGCTCTGGCTTTTTTTGCTGATTTTATTGCCGCACCTGGACATGGCCGCCGTGGCCTTGCGGGAACGGATCGGCTTCGGTGAATACCGCTTCAGCTGGATGCATTTTGAACTGTTTTTTACCGAATCACTGTA
Organism: Halopseudomonas sp.; assembly: GCA_046496585.1. Classification (GTDB taxonomy): domain Bacteria; phylum Pseudomonadota; class Gammaproteobacteria; order Pseudomonadales; family Pseudomonadaceae; genus Halopseudomonas. The sequence continues at coordinate 8,830 of JAWOGT010000057.1, read as the reverse complement.
TTGGCGCACTTTTCTGCGCACCGCAGTGATGTCGATCCTGACCACCGTATTGACCTTGCTGATCGCGCTGCCGATTGCCTGGTATATTGCCAAACTGGTGCGCGGTCGGGTGCGTTCATTGTTGTTCATGGCCTGCCTGATACCGTTCTGGGTCAGCGAGTTGGTGCGCACCTACGGTTGGATGATTTTGCTGCGTGAAAGTGGTGTGATCAGTGGGGTACTGCAATGGAGCGGGCTGGCCGATGCGCCGGTAGAGATGCTCTACAATGATGTGGCGATCATGGTCGGACTGATATACGCCTCCATGCTGTTCATGCTGGTGCCTTTGGTGACCACGCTGGACAGCCTCGACAATAGCCTGGTGGAGGCGGCCTACGATCTGGGCGGCAATCATATCGCCGTTACCCGCGACATTATCATTCCGCATGCCATGCCCGGCATCGTATCGGGCTGCATTGTGGTATTCATGCTCTCGCTGGGAAACTATCTGACCCCGGTACTGCTCGGCGGCAAGGATAGCCTGTGGTTTACCGAACAGATCTTTACCCAGTTCATAACCCGCTTCAATTGGGAGCAGGGCGCGGCCTTCGGCGTCTTGCTGCTGGTGCTCTCCTCACTGATTGTCTGGTTAGGCTTGAAGCTCAGCGGGCAATCCTTTGCCGAGACGATGAAATGATTGCTTCGTTGCCGCTCAGCCGGCGCTTCCAGTGGACCTACGCCGCCTACGTGGTGGTCTTCTTCGTCTATCTGGCGGCACCCTTGCTGGTGGTAGGGGTGTTTGCCTTCAACGACAGCCGCTTCCCGGCGCTGCCCTGGCAAGGCTTTACCCTGGACTGGTTTATCGCCAATGGCGACGGGCGTACCGGTTTGTTTCATGACCGGGCTATTCTGCGCAGTGTCGGGACCAGCGCGCTGGTGGCCAGCTGCGTCACTGTATTGTCGGTCAGCCTGGCGACCCTGAACGCTTTTCTGTTCGAGCGGCATGTGTTTCCCGGCAAGAATCTGCTGTTCATTCTGATGCTGCTGCCGCTGGTGATTCCTGGCGTTATTCTGGGCATTTCGATCCTGGTTTTTGCCAGTCGCATCGCCAATTATTTCGACTTCAATCACGACATCATGCTCGACATGCTCAGGCCCGGTTTACTGCTGGTGGTGCTCGGTCAGTTTGCCTTTCTGACCACCATCGCCACCCTGGTGATCTCGGCGCGCCTGCGCACCTTCGACACCCAATTGGAGGAGGCTGCCTGCAATCTCGGCGCCAGCCCGCTGACCGCAGTAAGAACCGTGACCTTGCCGTTTCTTGCGCCAGCCATCATCGGAGCGGCATTGGTGTGCTTTTTGATGTCCTTCGAGAATTTCAACACCACGCTGATGCTGGTTGGCTCGGATGCGCCGCTGACCATCACCCTGTTCAGCCGCCTGCGGGAGGGTGCGACACCGGTGTTGAATGCGGTGTCACTATTACTGATGGTGGGCTCCATGCTGTTGGCGCTGATCAGTATTCGGGTTCAAAGACAGGCCTGACAGTCAGCTTTACATCAATGCATGGGCATTTGGTCATGAAGTTGGCATACTACTGGGCCTTGCCGGTATGGAAAGCACAGTCACTATGCAGAAAGAATCACGCAAGCTACGCGAGTTCCGCCGCCGCGAGCAGGAGATACTCGACACCGCGCTGCGTCTGTTCCTGGAGCAGGGTGAAGACAGCGTGACTGTCGAGATGATCGCCGACGAAGTGGGTATCGGCAAAGGTACCATCTACAAGCATTTCAAATCCAAGGCCGAAATTTATCTGCGGTTGATGCTCGACTATGAGCGTGACCTCGCTTCGCTGCTCAACTCAGAAGGCATCGAACGTGACCGCGAAGCGCTGTCCCGCGATTATTTTGCCTTTCGTATGAGCGATCCTGAGCGCTATCGTCTGTTTGATCGCCTGGAAGAAAAGTTGGTTAAATCCAACCAGTTACCAGAACTTGTTGAGGAACTGCATCAAATCCGTGCGTCCAATTTCAACCACCTCACGGGGGTGATTCAGGAGCGCATTGACGACGACAAGCTGGAGAACGTGCCGGCCTATTTTCATTACTGCGCCGCCTGGGCGCTGGTGCATGGGGCGATGGCCATGTATCACTCGCCGTTCTGGCAGGACGTCATTGAAGACAAGGAAGGCTACATGCAATTTCTGATGGACATCGGTGTGCGCATGGGCAACAAATCCAAGCGCAGGAAGGACACCGAAACACCCTGAGCGGCGAAACTAGTCAAGCAGCAGGCTGTCTGTTGAGTACTGGTCAGAGAGGCAGCGAAGTTGCCCATCCTGATGTTTCAGCCGAGAGAGGACTACCGTGCCATCCATCCGTTTAGCCCTGACCCTGCTGTTGGGCGTATTGGCCACCAGCACGCAAGCGCGTGATTACACCTTCAGTGACGCGCACTTTCATTATGTGGATTTCTTTCAGGAAAGCGAAGGCATCCAGGCCTTGCTGGAGAAGATGGACGAGTCGAACATCGATCACATCATGTTCTCCGGTATTCCGGTGGCCAAGAAGTGGCATGAAAATGAACCGCAACGTCCACGTTATTACGCCGGGGACGATGCAGCCGCTTATTATTACAGCGGCACCGATTTGATTATTTTGCGCGCACTGGAGCAGCTGACATCCGAGCAGCGCAAACGCTTCCATCCATTCCTGTCCGGCTTCAACCCCAATGACAAGAACGCCGATGCCCATATCCGCCGTCTGCTGGAGATGGATCCGGGGTTGTGGAAAGGGCTGGGGGAAGTCTTTACCCGTCACGACGACTTGACTGCGCTGATCAGCGGTGACGTGCCGCGGGCTAACAATGAGGCCATGTATCGGGTTTACGCGCTGGCCGAAGAGTTTGATCTGCCGGTGATGATCCATAGCAATATCACCTCCAAACGCGAACGTGTGCCGCTGTATCTGGAAGAGATCGAAGATCCGCTGCGCTACTTTCCGAATGTGCGTTTTATCTGGGCCCATGCCGGTACCAGCAAGGAACTGCATCGGCATCAGGACAAGCTCGAATTTCTCTTCGATACCGTCAAGCGCATGCTCGACACCTACCCCAATCTGTATATTGACCTGTCCTGGACCGTGCTCGATCCCTACCTGTTGAACAAGGCCGGCGAGCCCAGCGCTGAGTGGGTGCAGCTGGTGACCGACTATCCGGACCGGTTCATGCTCGGCTCTGACGTGGTCGGCAGCTTCAAGAGCATGGACCAGTTTTTGAATGCCTTCATCCCGTTCCTGGACGCCTTGCCCGAAGAGGTGGCGCACAAGGTTGCACGGGACAATTTCCTCGCGGTGCTGCCGCGCGAACCGGAGCCAAACTGATGTCAGCGTTCCCTATCGACTATATCGAGCCGGTATTCAGGCCGCCCAGCGAAGCCCACTCGCTGATTTTACCGGTGACGAATGGTTGCTCGTGGAACAACTGTACCTTCTGTGAAATGTATACCGCGCCACAGAAAAAATTCCGTGCCCGCGATGAAGAACAGGTGCTGGAGGAGATCCGCAAGAGCGGTGAGCAGTTGATCGTGCAGCGGGTTTTTCTGGCCGACGGCGATGCGATGATCCTGCCGACCAAGCGCCTGCTGCGCATACTCGAGGCGATTCGCGAGCACATGCCCAGTGTCGAGCGGGTGACGTCCTATTGCCTGCCGCGCAACCTCAAGCGTAAGTCGGTAGCGGAACTGCGTCAGTTGCGCGAAGCCGGTCTGGCCATGCTCTATGTGGGCGCGGAGTCCGGCGACGACCAGGTGCTGGAGCGGGTCAACAAGGGCGAAACCTACGCCAGTACCGAAGAGGCCCTCAGCAAATCCGGGGAAGCGGGTATCCAGCGCTCGGTGATGATCCTCAATGGTCTGGGCGGCAAGAGCCTGAGCGAACAGCATGCGCTGAACTCGGCGCGGCTGATGAACGCGACCCAGCCGGAGTTCCTCTCGACCCTGGTGGTGAGCTTTCCGCAGGGGCTGGAGCGATATCGTCAGCGCTTTCCGGACTTCGAGCCGCTTGATCAGCCCAGTCTGTTTCGCGAGCTGGAGAGTCTGATCAGCCTGCTGGAACTGGACAACAGCGTGTTCCGCAGCGACCATGCTTCCAATGCCCTGGTGCTCAAAGGTGTGCTGGGAGCTGACAAGGCGCGCATGCTGGCCCAGGTGCGCGCCGCCATCAGCCGACCAGAGCAGGCCAGACTGCGACCGGAATGGATGCGCGGTCTATAGCAAGTTCTCACAGGGAAATCGCCATGCGTTGGATTGGACTGCTGGTTGTGCTGAGCGTACTCACTGGCTGCATGAAGCCATCAGATATGCAGAAAAGTGCCCGCTATTACCTCGGCGACGCCGGGCTGATGAATCATTACCAGATCCAGCGCAACGCCACCTGGCGCCTGCAGCCGGACTCGACGCTGTACATTGCCCAAGGACATTTCGTCCCCGTCGGTCACCCCTACGCCAGGCCCAATGTGGTCGCCGAACAAGCCTTTGCCGCGGCGGTGCAGGTGTTCCCCATGCCGCGTCGGGCCGAGCAGCCGCTGGGCCTGGAAGAGGCACTGGAGCAAGCCTATCTGCACCGTTCCGATTATTTGCTGTATCTGCGCTTTGCCCGCGCGGACGACGCGGTCGGCGATGCCGAACATTGGAACCAGTCACGTGACCTGGCTGATGTGGGGCTGGATCGGGCGGTGCTGCAGATGCTGCTGATGGAAACCTCAACCAGGCAACTGGTGGACTTTGCGGTGGTCGAAGCCCGTGGCGGTTTTCTGCAATTTTACCAGGCCGAGCCCGAGGACCTGTTGCGTCCTCCCCTGGAAGACTACACCCGCCGCCTGCTCGGCCGCTGAGGAGCTATTCATGACCAAGCGTCAACACCCCCCACAATCGTTGATTGACAGCATCCCTGGCGGCGCCACGGACCAGACCCGCGAGCCGGCACCGGTGCATCTGTGGAATCCGCCGCTGAGTGGCGAGATGGATATGCAGATTGCCCGTGACGGCACCTGGTATCACGAAGGTGACCCGATTGGCCGCAAGGCCTTGGTGCAGCTGTTTGCCGGTATCCTGCGCCTTGACGCGGATGGCCGTTACTATCTGGTCTCCCCGGTCGAGCGCTGGGCGATCAAGGTCGAGGATGCACCCTTTGTCGCGACCCAGTTACAGGTTGAAGGGCAGGGTGAGCAGCAAAACCTGGTGTTTACCACCAATCTGCAAGACAGCTTCAGCGCCGGGCCAGAACATCCGATCCGCGTCGTCGTCGATGCACACACCCAGGAACCTTCACCCTATGTGCTGGTACGCACCAATCTGGAGGCCCTGATCAACCGCAATCTCTACTATGAGCTGGTGGAGCTGGCGGTCGAGCGCGAACACAACGGCAAGACCTGCCTGGGGGTCTGGAGCCAGGATTGTTTCTTTCCGATAGACGGTCAGGCGGCCTGAGGTTGCTCGCCGTGCCCACCTGGCGGGCTGCCGGAGGGCTCCCGCCCCAGCACAGTTCCAGTCCCCCGCAAGTCAAGTAAAATAACCTTTTTTTGTGCCGGCCTGGATGTTGATCTTTACCATATCTGGGTCTAGCATTGCCCCCTATGCACAACAAGTAGTGTTTCTTTCCCGCGAGCCGCACGACAGTACGTTCGTCTGCAGGGCCGGTTTCCCGGGTCGTTGATGGGTGTTTCAGGAGATAAGAATGAGCCAGACAGCCAAGGTGCAGCGCTTGCACAATGTGGTAAACGATATTCCCATGCAGCCAGCCTCGCTGGATATCTGGGATACCAAATACCGCCTTAAGACCAAGGACGGAGTAGCGCTCGACAATACCGTTGACGAGACCTACCAGCGCGTTGCCCGAGCTATCGCGGATGTGGAGGCGCCGGAGTTGCGTGAACAGTGGTACGAGCAGTTTCTCTGGGCCTTGCGCCATGGTGCGATTCCCGCTGGCCGCATTACCTCCAATGCCGGTGCTCTGGAGCACAAGCCCGCCACCTCGACCATCAACTGTACGGTCAGTGCGACTATCGGCGATTCGATGGACGACATTCTCTCCAAGCTGCACGAAGCGGGCCTGACGCTGAAGGCCGGCTGTGGCATTGGTTATGAATTTTCTACCTTGCGGCCCAAGGGTGCCTATGTGTCCGGCGCTGGCGCTTATACCTCGGGCCCACTGTCGTTTATGGATATCTACGACAAGATGTGCTTTACCGTGTCCTCTGCTGGTGGCCGGCGTGGCGCGCAGATGGCGACTTTCGATGTTGGCCATCCGGATGTGATGGATTTCATTCGTGCCAAGCGCGAGGGCGGTCGTCTGCGTCAGTTCAACCTGTCGCTGCTGATCACCGAAGATTTCATGGCCGCCGTGGCTGCGGATGCGGACTGGAAACTGTCCTTCCCGCTGACCCAGGCTGAAGTCGATGCCGACCAGCTTGACCTGAACAATGAAGATCAAGTGATCTGGCGCGAATTGCCGGCGACCCAGCGCTACCTGAGCCGTGAAGACGGTCGAGTGGCCTGTCGCGTGTCCAAGGTGATCAAGGCCCAGCGTATCTGGGACATGATCATGGCCTCCACATACGACTTTGCCGAGCCGGGCTTTATTCTGATCGACCGTGTCAATCAGATGAACAACAACTGGTTCTGCGAAGAAATTCGCGCCACCAACCCTTGTGGTGAACAGCCATTGCCGCCGCACGGCGCCTGCCTGCTCGGCTCGATCAACCTGACCCTGTTTGTGCGCGATCCGTTCACCGACAAGGCGCGTTTCGACTGGGACGAGTATCGCAAGGTCGTGGATATCTTCACCCGCATGCTCGACAACGTGGTGGAGATCAACGGCTTGCCGCTGGAACAGCAACGCAACGAGATTTTTCGCAAGCGTCGTCACGGCATGGGTTTTCTCGGTCTGGGTTCGACCATGACCATGCTGTGCATGAAGTATGGCGAAGCCAAGTCGCTGGATTTCACCGAGCAGGTGTCCAAGGAAATGGCCGTTCAGGGCTGGCGCACTGCATTGCAACTGGCGCAAGAGAAGGGCGCGGCGCCGATCATGGAGGAAGACTTCACCGTGACCGAGGCGATGCTGGTCAAGCGCCCGGAAATGCGCAAGGACGGCATCAAGGCTGGCAGCACGCTCAAGGGCAAAGTCCTGTGGGGCAAATACAGCCGCTATATGCAGCAGGTGGCTGGTGAAGATGCCGAGCTGGTCACGGCGCTGATCGAAAAGGGTGGCCGTTTTACCCACCACAGCTCGATCGCCCCCACCGGCACCATCTCCCTGTCGTTGGCCAATAATGCTTCAAACGGCATCGAGCCAAGCTTTGCCCACCACTATTTCCGCAACGTGATTCGTGAAGGCAAGAAGTCCAAGGAAAAGGTCGACGTGTTCAGCTTCGAGCTCCTGGCTTACCGTCACTTCGTCAATCCCGAGGCTCTGCCGAGCATGGAAGCGGCTAGCCGCAACCTGCCAGCCTATTTTATTGCCGCTGATGATGTGAAGCCCACCGAACACGTCGATGTGCAGGCTGCAGCGCAGAAATGGATAGACTCGTCGATCTCGAAGACCGCCAACGTACCGACCGATTATCCCTATGAAGACTTCAAGGATATTTACCGTTACGCGTTTGAAAAAGGTCTGAAGGGCTGTACTACCTTCCGTTTCAATCCTGAAGCGTTCCAGGGAGTGCTGGTCAAGGAGCAGGATCTGGCCAATACCACCTACCGCTTCAAGCTGGAAGATGGCAGTTTTGTCGAGGCCAAAGGCGGGGATGAGATCGAGTATGATGGCGAGATGCACAGCGCCGCCAACCTTTACGATGCGCTGAAAGAAGGCTACTACGGCAAATTTTGAGCCGGATGTATTCCGAGCAGCATCCCGATACCACGAACAGCAAGAAGCCCCGTCAAACGGGGTGAGGATAACAGCACCATGGCACTGAAAATCAGCAGCAAAATTGTCGACTACAGCGTCGTCAGGGCCGATGAGCCTACCCAGGTTAACGAGCCTGTCGAGGCCGTTGTTCCGTTGGAAGAAATGCATGAAAAACTTAAACGTCCGGAGTTTCTCGAAGGCTCTACCTACAAGATCAAGACGCCAACGTCCGAACATGCGATTTATGTGACGATCAATGACGTGATCCTCAATCATGGCAGTGATCATGAGATCCGCCGGCCGTTCGAGATTTTCATCAACTCCAAGAACATGGAGCACTACCAGTGGATTTCAGCCCTGACGCTGATTATCTCTGCGGTGTTTCGCAAGGGCGGCGACTGCACCTTTCTGGTTGAAGAGTTGCGTAGCGTGTTTGATCCCAAGGGCGGTTACATGAAGCGCGGTGGCCGCTGGATGCCCTCGCTGGTGGCCGAAATTGGTGACGTGCTGGAGCAGCATCTGAAACGCATTGGCATGATGGTCGATGAGATGGACGAGCACCAGCGTGCCTATCTGGAGCAGAAGCGCGCTGAGTTTGTTTCCATCAAGCCACAGGGCCAGGCTGCTGCTGATTGCGATGACAGCACCGCGGACTATCCGCCGGGTGCCCAGCTGTGCGGCAAATGTCATACCCAGGCGGCGGTACAAATGGACGGTTGCCTGACCTGCCTGAACTGCGGCGACAGCAAGTGCGGCTGATGGATCCTGGTGGACGTTAGCATTCAAAAAAGCCCCTTAATCAAGGGGCTTTTTTGTGCCTGAGCCGCTATGTGTAACGGCGGTGAAACAGTTTATGCGGCAAATAGGCCTGTTGGCACAGGCTGTTTCAATAACGATACAACCTGTGCCAACAGGCCTATTTGCCGCATAAACTGTTTCACCGC
>JAWOGT010000397.1:0-4573 GCA_046496585.1 Halopseudomonas sp. | reverse complement strand
GCTCTGGCGGCGATATTGCTGGCCAGCGCGGGTCTGTTCAAGGCGGTGCCGACGGCGTTTGTACCGCCGGAAGATCAGGGATTTCTCTTTGTGGATGTGCAGCTGCCCGATGCGGCGGCGCTTGAGCGCACCGACGCTGTGCTGGAAAAGGTCACCAATATGGTGCTGGAAGACCCAGCAGTGACCGATTTCATTAGCGTGTCGGGGTTTTCACTCCTGGGTGGTGCCAACTCCAATAACGGCCTGGGCATTGTCATGCTCAAGGACTGGGAAGAGCGGAAGGATGGGGCTTTAGGTCTGCAGCAGATTATTCCCCGGCTAACGTCACGCCTGTGGTCGGTCGCGGAGGCGCAGGTGATGGTCTTCAACCCGCCGCCCATCCCCGGGCTGGGTACCTCGGCGGGGTTCGACTTTCGCCTTCAGGATAATCAGGGGCGCGACGTCACCGAGCTGTCCCAGGTCATGAACGGCCTGATTTTCGCGGCCAACGAGCACGAAGCACTGGCACGAGTTTACAGTACCTACCGTGCCAACATCCCCCAATACCTGTTGCAGGTGGATCGCAACAAAGCGAAAACCATGGGCATCCAGCTCTCGGATATTTTCTCTACCCTGCAGACCCAAATGGGTTCGCTGTACGTCAACGACTTCACCCGCTTCGGCAAGAACTACCGGGTATTGTTGCAGGCGGAAGGCGGTTACCGACAAGGGCCCGAAGACCTCTCCTATTACCACGTGCGCAACCAGCAGGGTGACATGGTGCCATTAACCACCCTGGCATCCCTTGAGCCGGTGCTTGGGCCATCGACCATTCAGCATTTCAACCTCAAGCGTTCGGTGACCATATCTGGCGAAGCGGCCGCCGGATACGCCAGTGGCGATGCGCTCAAAGCCATGGAAGCCTTGTCACAGCAATTACCCCAGGGCTATGAGTTCAGCTGGGCCGGGCAAAGCCTCCAGGAGATACAGGCCGGGAGCCTGGCAGCGCTGATATTCCTGCTGGCCATTGTCTTCGTGTATCTGTTTCTGGTGGCTCAATACGAAAGCTGGAGCCTGCCACTGGCGGTGATCGGGGCGGTTCCCCTGGCTATGTTCGGGGCCATGGGTGGGCTCTGGCTGCTGGGCATGGCCAACAACATCTATGCGCAGGTCGGGCTGGTGCTGTTGATCGGCTTATCCACCAAAACCGCCATTCTCATCGTGGAATTCGCAATGCAGCTGCGCCAGTCCGGCCTGTCGACCGGGGAGGCCGCCAGAAAAGCAGCCGTACTGCGCTTCCGGGCGGTTCTGATGACCGCGTTTTCCTTCGTGCTGGGGGTTCTGCCACTGGTGTTTGCCAGCGGCGCCGGGGCTGCCAGCCGGGTCAGCCTGGGTATTACCGTGCTCAGCGGCATGCTTGCCGCAACCCTTTTTGGCACCCTGATGGTGCCGGTTTTCTACCAGTGGATTCAAAGCCTGCGAGACAGGTTCAAGCCGTCGAGTCATCCAGCCCCGCCGCCGTAAACCCTGCAGCACCCTGTTTAACCAACCGTCGGATACAGCGTATAAGTTCAGATTTGCTTGGTAGGCCGATTGTTGTCTACGCTGATTGAAATGCAAAGGGTAACGCGCATAACGGAGTTGTCGGCCTGACGACCGTCAGGCAATGGATTTGGCGGAGGTAATATGACCTCACTCTCAAGCACAAAGTTTGCGATCTTTGGTGCCATGCTGATTGCGATCAGCTTCGGGCTCGCGCGCTTTGCCTTTGGTCTGTTCGTGCCGCCGATCCGGGCCGATCTGGGCTTAACGCCAGATCTCATCGGCATCATCGGTGCGCTGCCACTCATCAGCTTCTTGCTGGCCTCGCCGGTTGCCCCGCTTGCGGCGGACCGTCTAGGTGCGCGCAACACCGCGGTGCTCTCCGCCGGTTTCGGCGCGGTCGGCCTGGCATTGATCAGTCAGGCTGCTGGCCCTCTGTCGCTCGGCGCCGGCGTGTTCGCCTGTGGCATCTGCACTGGCTTGATGATGCCGGCACTCACGGCGGCCATGCAGGTGTTGGTGAAACGTTCGGTGCACGGTCGCGTAAGCGCGGTGATGAACGCAGGCGCCAGTATTGGCGTGGCCGTGGCGGTACCGGCTGTGCTGTTTCTGGCGGGCGCCTGGCGCCTGGCCTACGGATCGTTTGCGGTGCTGGCGGTTATCGGCATGATCGCCGCGTGGTACGTCATCCCGTCGGTGTCGCACGTTATGCCGGCGAATGCCGCGCCCGCGCCTCCGATCAGCGCCCTGCAGTGGACCCGTCTGTTCCGGCTGTCGCTATTTGCCTTCGTGATGGGCTTTGTCTCCTCTGCGTACTGGATTTTCGGGCCTGACCTGGCAGTCACGCTTGGCGCCTTGCCATCCAGCGCCACCGGTTGGCTATGGCTTGCGGTGGGCATCGCCGGGCTGGGCGGTGCCGCGGTGGCCGACCTTGCCGATCGCAACAACGCGCCCATGACCCAGGCACTGATGTTGATGATGCTGGCCGCCAGCCTGGCGTTGCTCGCAGCCAGCCCCGGCCAGATCGCGATTGCGATTTTTTCCGCACTGGTGTTTGGTTTGGCCTACATGAGCTTGACGGGGCTCTATCTGATGACCAGCATCCGCCTGTTGCCAGGCCGGTTGTCGATGGGGCCGGTATTGCCATTCATGGCAGTCTCGCTGGGGCAGGCGGCCGGCTCGCCCCTCGCTGGTATACTGGTGAATGAATTCGGCTACGCCGACGCCTTTGCCATGTTTGCCACGCTCGGCATCCTGGTTGCGATCCTGTCGCCGTTTTACCCACGCTACCTTGCGGAAGAGGCCGAACAGGCGGTTAAAGATGAGGCCGGCCTGCAAGCGGCGTACGATTCTCAGCTCCAGTACTCCGCACCAAGTAACGGGCCTGACAGTAGCAAGCCAGTCAGTACAGGCACCACCTAGCCGGTGTTTGCCACCTCATTTGGCTGCGCATGACTTACCAGCGCAACTACACCCCCGCCTTCATTTCTTTCACGGAGTGGAGCTTATTATCAAGCTCCTCAGCACTAAGAGTTTTATTACTCATGTTCCAGTACCGCACGAATCGACTTTAGAATATGAGCGGGAAGGTTGTCCTTGAGCGCTTTTTTGTAGATCACCAATAACCAGATCTCACCATTTGTGAACCTGGTGAAGTAGATGACTCGCACCCCACCACGCGTCCCTGAACCCGCGACCGACCAACGAACTTTTCTGCATCCACCACTGCCAGGAATGGGATCACCGATGTCCGGACTGGCTGCTAGCCAAGCGCAGAAGGCGCTCCGCTCCTCCTATGTCCAGATTTTCTTGGCATCGGCTTCAAATGTAGGCATTTCTCAGTTAACACCGCACGGAGATGCCGGTAATTCTCCTGTAAGGGTTCGCTGCCACGCGTTAGCAACCGCTTGAGAGCTGAATTTCCCCTGTAAGGTTCCGCTAGAGATTGGCGCCCATATCGTCGCTCTCAAAAATACGCGACCATCGACAATCACCCGGCCGATTCTGCCCATATTTGCATCGGTGAAATGCTCAAAATTTGTGGCACCAAGCTCTGTCAACTTTACGTGAACCAGCCATTCGTTTTCGGTCTGTGTACCTACTGCCGATTGATGCACGTATGCCGGACACAGGTGAAAGCCTGGCTCAGTCTCAGCTAGTACAGCAGCGGGGGTAACCAGTAAAAGGGTTGCGATCCATTTCATCATCACGATTGCCTAACGAAGAGCTAAGCGGCAGGAAGCAGCTTGGGCCACGGAAGGGACAATAAACCACCTGGCCCTGCAGCGGCCCAAGCCGTTGGAGGGCCGCTTGAGCGCCGGGTTAGGCCCCCACTCGCCCCCGCCCGTGCCGGTGGAAACCAAGAAAATGCTTTGCATCTGTATTGTCCCAGGCGTACGTTTATATTGTGTCAGGGTGTGACAGCTCTGTTCAGCATTGGAAGAGAGCATATGGGCGCCCGGAGGCACGCGCAACCAACCAGGAGTAGATAATCATGAGCATGTATCTAACCCGCGCTCACTACAGCCAAGAGGCCTTCAAGGGCATGATCAGCCAGCCCGCTGACCGTGAAGCAGCCGCGAAGGCAATGTTTGATGCGGCCGGCATTAAGCTTCACCACATGTGGTACTCAGGAAATGGCGAAGTAATCTGTGTAGTTGAGGGCGACGCCGTATCTGGGGCCACGGCTAGTATGGTAGTGATGGCAAGCGGCGGCTTCACGAATGTGGAGTCCATTGAACTGATCACCATGGCTCAGATGGTCGACTCAATGAAGAGCGCTGGTGCAATCGCTGCAAAGTTCCGGCCGCCGGGGAAGTAGCCCTCGGCCAGAAGTCACCATACTTTCCAGGGTGAGGGGGTCAGAGTAAGGTTTCAAGGTGAATATAAATATAACGTTACTCTGACCCCAATTTCTTCCTTTAAATCCGATCAGGCAACAACTTTCTTGGCACCGGGGGCTGGGCGGTTTCCGTGGGAGGGGGTGATACGACGACTTCTTCCACAAAGTGATCAAACACTTTATGTTGAACACCAAAAAACACGGTCGCGT